>CAYGVY010000022.1:0-11892 GCA_964353435.1 uncultured Thermoplasmatales archaeon
ATGCGCGTGGACCTCCTTGAAGAGAAAATAAAAGAGCTCATCAAGCAAGACATGTCGGTGAAGTTCATCTACACGGTCCCCACGTTTCAGAACCCAGCGGGTACCGTCATGCCGGAGTCGCGACGGAAGAAACTAGTAGACATCGCCCATGAGTATAATTTGGTCGTTGTTGAAGACGATCCGTATGGGAAGCTGCGGTACGATATCTCCGCTGTCAAACCTATCAAGGCATTTGACGATGAAGGTCGAGTCATCTATATGTCAACATTTTCAAAGATTCTTGCACCCGGCTTCCGACTTGCCTGGGTTATCGCCGCGGAGGATATCATGCGGAAACTTGCGTTATGCAAACAAGCACAGGATCTTTGCACAGCCCCGTTTTCTCAATATGTTGCCTATGAGTTCATGAAAAGTGGTTCGCTTGATTTGCATATCATGAAGATCTGCGAGATGTACAAGCCGAAACGCGACATCATGATGGATTCCATGAAGAAATATTTCCCAGAAGGATATATTTGCAACAAACCGAAAGGTGGGATGTTTGCCTGGGTCACGCTCCCGGAACAAATCGACACAGAAGCTATGTTCCTTGATGCATTCAAAGAAAAAGTCGCGTATGTTCATGGCAAAGCATTCTGTGTGGACGGTGGCGGTGGCAGCTCCATGCGACTGAATTTTTCCTACTCCACAAACGAGCAACTGGAGACGGGTATGAAGCGGCTTGGTACGGTGATTGAACGCAAAATGAAGGTGTTATGCCGTTAGGCAAAACAATCCTAATCACCAGTATCCTCTTGATAAGTTCTTTTTCAGGCTGTACTTTGCTTCGGCAGACGAAGTTTACGCTCCTTTCTCTTACGGTTGATGACGATAATGGATTCCCTCGGATGTATGTGCAATTCAACACCTCTGATACATCTACACTCACGCTCACCGGTCCTCGAAAAAACATTCTGTTCTCTGATACATATTACTCTGGAATTCACAATAAAAGCATCTACCTTACGGGGTATCGAACGACTGTTGTTGCTGGGACCTACACGTTAAAGGCTGTTGATTCATCGAAAAACACGATTTTTGAAAACGAACTACAGTTTAACGGTCATAATCTTTCTCTTATTTCTGTTTATGAAGACTGGTGGAATGGCAACGCCGGTTCTTCAGCTGTAATGTTTCATCTCAGTGTCAAGAATTCTGGTGATCTCCCAGTATACCCATTCAATATCACTGTTTCTCAAGGAAAGAATTCAGTTGATGTGTATCTTATACCAACTGTGGTTCTTCCGGTTCATACCACACAAATAACGTGTTTTATGCTCCCCACTAGCCTGCCTTCTGGAGGAAATCAACTGAATGTTTCTCTGTTTGATAGCACCGGAGCAGTTCTCGTACAAAAAACGCTTACCGTAACTCAAAAAAATCCCATTGATTCATGGATATATCAATGGCATTACCTTGGTTCTCAAACGTTGAAAATCCCTGAGGTAAATTGGTTCTACGATTATTATAAAAATGTGAAACGATTTGATATCATCGATTACGCAGCGTATGTGTTTGATGGATATGATGATAATTACATCAAGTTTCTGGCTAATCAAATTTTGTTACTCAAAAACCTGAAAACCAATGTAGAGAAAATCAATTTTATCGCCTCATTTGTACAAGGCATTGAATATATGAAAGATGACCCGGAGAATGAGACCTATGAATACCCACGGTATCCCCTGGAGACGTTAAAGGAAAAACGTGGAGATTGTGAGGATAAAGCTATTCTGACCGCGGCATTGCTTGAAAGCCTTGGATACAATGTGTCCCTAATTCGACTCCCTCAACATATGGCAGTTGGTGTTCATCTGAATGAAACGATCTCTGTGAATTCGTATTACATCGACCAATATTATTTCTTAGAAACCACGACACTTTCTATGCCGCTTGGAAAAATTCCTCCTGAATATCAAGGTCTTTCGAACGTAACCGTGTACCCGATTTCTTCACGGCCGCTCCTGATCCATTGTTGGAAAAACGCGACGCGATTTACAATGAGCACCGGAGCTGATTATGTGAGTGTAACAATGATTATCGAAAATCTTGGGATAGCAGCATCATCCGATATTGAGGTTCGAGGGGCGTTCTACGATAACACAAGCCGAATCTTCAATCAAGAGACTATGAGTGTCTCCTCGATTGCTGCAGGTGAGAAGCGCGTGGTGGAGCTTTCTGTCGATGTGCCTTCGTTGGTCTCGACAACTCTAAAAACCCAGTTGTATCTGAATGAAATGATGGTGAATCAGCGTGAATCCACGGCACGATTCCCATAAATAGCATCCTACTATCTCCGTAGTAACAAGGTAATGCGAGGCGAGTGAGGGAGGAAGACAAAGTTTATAACCGTTGGTGAATACTTGCTGTCCTGCTGGGCGTAGGTGGACGGTTGACGGTGACCTTTTTGGTTGCTGAGGAAAGTCCTCTCTCACTCTGAATCAGGATCCTGCACAAGCAGGTAAGGCGAGAGTCTTAGCAGAGGAACAGAAACGACACAGCCCTTGGATTATGCGATGATTCACTCGGTGATGAGGTCTCCTTGGGATTTGGTGAAACGGCCAATCTGCTCCTGGAGCAAGCCCAAACATCGGGATCAGTTATTCAGACTGCTCGTAGGTAGGGCGCATTAGACGAATACCGTTAAAACAGAAAGAGGCTTACGGCCTACACCCAGCATTTATCCTTTATATAATCGGGACAATTTCTCGGAGAGACCATAATTTTTCTTATGTCAAGACAGTATTATTCTTATGTCCTACATGTACGAGATATTGCCCTCTTTGTTGTTCTGTCGTAGAGCCTTAATTTCTAAGTCTTTTTCTTTTAGACTTAGTTCTTGCTCTCTAACTTTATATTGAAGTTCTCGTAGTTGTCTAGCTATGTCTTCTAGCTGTGGTGATTGTTGTGTCTCTGATGTTGTTGGTTTTAGTGGCTCTATTGGTGTTGATGGTTGAGGTTTCTTTGTGTGTTGTTCGGCAAACTTGTGGTAAGAGTCTTCGTATTCTTTGGTTGCGTAGTTGATGTATCTCATTGTTGTTATTGGGTCGTCGTGTCTAGCTTGTGTCTGAACCTTTTTGATATCCTTCTCATATTTGGCATATTCAGTGATACCTGAGTGTCTCCACATATGAGAGTGGATGTTTGTACCTGATAGTGTCTTGTATTCCTTGTGTATCTCGTGTGTCATTGTTTTAGATAGTCGTCTTCCCTCTCGTAAGAACAAATACTTTTCATGTCCTTCTACTGGTGTATCTCGGTATTTTTCAATATATTCTTTGAGAATATCGAGACATTCCTATATATTAAAAAAAGGGGGGACCTCATTTAATTTTGATGAATGGGCCAAAGATGAACCCGTTGAAGACTTTGGTGGTTCTACCAACCATGACAGTAATCTGGATTTGTCCAAGACCAAAGATACCGGAGGTCGTCTTAAGATCAACTTGATTTCCTATAGGAATTGTTACGGTCTCGTTGTCGGTGATATTCAGGAGTTTCAGAACACCACCTTTGACATTGATACTCCATTCCACATTCGTTGCATCCGCTGTACCGCTATTCTTCACTGCTACGGTGATACCGGTGAGGCCACCGGTCGCATTCTCGATTTCAATAATCGGTGCTTTTATTTGTTCATTGTTCGTGATGCTGACATTGATTTTCAGATCCCCGCTTCCAATATAATCAACAGCCAAGGTCAGGTTCAATTCTTGGACATCTCGTTTCCCACATTGTTTAATCCTGGTTTTATACTGACCTTGATTAGAGTCACCACCCACATATACCTTATAACCACCATCAAAGAACGCGCTTGGGAATCCGTAGATATTATAATCGGTTCGTAGTCGGACTGGTGCATCAGGACTTTTATCATCGATTAAAGAAACATAGTAGAACGGATACAGCTTTGACTCGTAGACTCCTAATAAGGCGGATGCCATCGCTGGACAGTACCGGCACCAGGTTGCGGTTCCTTCTTCGACAAAGACGGTATGGGTGAAATTTTCATTCACCGTATTGTAACTCGTATTACCAGGTGCGGCTGCAGCAGCTGCATCAACATAATGTGCTTCGAATGGGTTTTTACTCGGTGGGTACGCATAGGTGGTGTTCGGCTCTTGGTTAAACACCGCTGCCATAACCAAGACATTGTTTTCTTGCACATCTCCAGTCCAGGTGATAGATTTTGAGAACGTATCCTGGTATTGAATGGATAGATCCTCATCGTCAGCTAATCCTAAGCTTCCAAAATGATATGGTTCTTTATTGAACATATTCCACCGTGAAGTTGGTTCAGTGACATAGATACGAATATGACCTTGATACGGAGTCCCGGTCGTGGTCTGAGAACTATCTGTTTGTTGTAGAGATCGGGCTGATGCGCCAACAATACTCATCGCTGATGATAGTATAAAAAGCAGTCCAATACTAGCTTTAAGAAGCATGCTTATTTTTCTAAGATTCTTCATATTGTATTCCCCTATAACTTATTAACACTCGTTAATTATATATAGTTTTCTCTTAGAGGGAACGAGTCGAGTGTATCAACATTTTATACCTATTTCATCTCATAGCAGGATGAGGAAAAATCGGGTCTGATATGAGTTATTTGTTATAAAATCCCATATTTTTTTTCATTTTGTCATTTTCGCAGGATATATTCATATAGTTTCATTTGCACAGAGAATAAAGCTATGCGATAGCATGGCGGAGATAAAGGTGGTGAAAAAAAATGGGACTAGTAAATATGTTTAAGGATATAGTAGAAGATAAAATAATCGACGGAGTGGGAAAAAAGGTAACAGGAAACTATCAACACTACAGAAACTGTGAAAAATGTGGAACTCAAATCGACATTAAAAAAGGGTTTGACAATGCAGGAGCACTGGAGTGTCCTCATTGTAAAAAAGTTTATTGTTGGCCTTGTCTTGAACCGCACAAGCGAATGACTATTATTCAACACCCGGCGATGTTTAAAAAAGGTCGACGCCAGGGCCGTGTTAAATGCCCAGATTGTGAACAGGTCATGTGGGAAAGCGACGTCGAAGAATTCCGATAAAAAAAAGGTTCTTCGAAGAATCCAGCTCGATTTTTCTTTTTATTTTGGGAATTTGTAACTTTTGACAACTTCTTCAGCTTGCATTTGCCGTTTTGGTCATTATTGTTAATACTTTTTCATCATCTTGAAATAATCATCATACGTCTTCTTTGCTTGTTCTAACATTAGTTGATAATAAGTCTTTTTTGTTCTTCTTTGTAAACCTTTGGCTATCGCATTATAATAAACCCTACTATTTTTTGCATAAATGATCATCGGAAAGTACCTACGATCCATGAGAATTTTATTCATAATCAATCGACCGGTTCTCCCATTAGCGTCTAAAAAAGGATGAATATTTTCATATCTGAGATGGACGTCATAAGCTAACTGAAGTGGATACATTGTTTTTTTATTATCTTTATAATACTGAAGAAGATTAACTATTGCATTTTCTACTTGCTCTGGGGGAATGGTAGGTTGATTATTTACTACATTTTCTACTGTTTTAAATCCTCGAGGATAATGACCTCCTGCAGACATTGTCAAATCTTTGGTAAGAATATAATACAATCTTTTAATTGAAGGTAAATTAAATTTAAAACCACTTTGTAGATATTTCATCGCTTCAATTGAATTATATACTTCTTTAATTTCATTTCTATTTTTATATCTAGAATTCCCTGTTTCAATAATTTTTTTTACTTCTTTGGCAGGAATTTTTGAACCTTCGATATTATTAGAATTAAAAATAAATTCTTTAGCAAATTCAATAAAAATAACATCCTCAATATCTTTTATTTCAAGCAGATTGTTGATTTCGATAGATTTTAATTCTACATAGTCTAGCAGATTCTTGTTATAAACTATATCCAACCTATCTAAAAATTTTTTTCTTATATAAAACTCTTTTCCAGATATATTATTAAAATTTTTTTTTAGATAATCTTTAACAGTCACTGTAGAAATATTTTTTCCAATATGTTCTTTAATCCTAAAATTTTTCCCTATAAAAGAAAATTTTTTTACAAACGATATATATTCATTACCGTTAACTTTTTTTATTTCTATATATGACATTAGAAAAGAGTATGTATTACAGGTTTATATATTTTTACCATTAGGGCAGCAAAAACAATCATTTTTTTTACTAATAAGGCATAAAACAATTATACAAATGAATGAATAAAGTATAAATTTTTTGTTTTTTCTGTCTTCAATTTTCCTACAAATTTGTGTTTTTCTCCTGTTGCAAAGACGCGTACGGCCTACACCCAGCATAAAATAATTTAGAGTTTTTTGTAAATATTTTTTCTATGGTCAATGAAAAGAATAGAGATCTTTTTCATCTTTTCATCGATATCAGCTATGACTCGATAATCACCTACTCTTAGTTTATACTCGCTTCTACCAGTTAATCGCTCAAAATAGTGAAAAGGATTTTCTTTTGTTGAGAAAATTTTTTCAAAAATTCGTTTTTGAGTTTTTTTCTCAAATTTTTCTAGGTTTTGTAAGGCTTCTTCATCATAGATGACAGTGTACATTCATTAAAGCCCCAGACGTTGTTTTGCCACTTCTTCACTTACGAAATGTCCTTTTTTAATTCGTTCTCTTGCTGATTCTATTGCTTTTATGGTTTCTTTACTTAGTTCTGGTTGTTTTTTCAAGTTTTTTACAATAAAGATGAGCTTTTGGATAACTTCATCATAGCTTTCGTTTTTGTATTCACGAAATTGATCTATTTGTGATTTAGTATCATTTTGGATTTTGATAGTTGTAGAAGTCATAATACACCTTAGTATACCTATGTATACCATGGTATATATAACTTTCGATATGCATATTTCTTCTGTCTTATATTTCATTAAAAAATCGTATTATTCTCCTGTTGTAAAGAGGCTTACGGCCTACACTCAGCACTATTTTAACAAGAACAAAAAAAACTTAGTAACGAAAAAAGAAAGTCCTTTCGTGAAATTGTCTATCTAATTGGTAGCGTAACCTCAATATAACGCTCCTTGTTATTCGGACAATTACAGGAAAACCACAGATTTCCGTTGTTACTTGTGTGCTTCGCACCAGAACCGTCATCAGCCGCAAGATCTACTTGATTATACATAGAGTCAGTGCTAAATGGAAACATCTTAAAGGTTGTATAATTCCGTAGAATCAGCTTATTAAAAATAAAATAAAAAATATCACCAGTAAAACCTTTTATCAAAAATCGAGCTATTAACTCAGTAATACGTGGGAACTTCTGAAAAACCGCTGAATTCCAAATGATATCATTCACTGCTGAATTTCTTGAAATAGTCTTGGTAAGACTCAAATTAAAAACACCATCAGTAAAACTATTCACTCGGAAACGTGCATTCATACCCATCAGCAGCGGTTCGCGATAGACAAGGTTCACCATGCCATACCGATTTCCATCAATAGACGCAGTGAAATTCATAACCCCCTCAGCATCGCAAAGAACCTGCGGATTAACAGAGAAGTTCACCATTCCATTTTCAATAAGAGTTCCTGAAGCATTATACCATCTGCCACTCAGAAACAAATGGAAATTATCAGTCGTTTCACCATTGCCTTCTCGTTTTACGCTAAACAATGATACATCGTAATTAGTAGAATCAAGGAACTCCAATATTCCCTGTAAAAACCACGCTTTCTCGTCGCGAGGAACCGTATATATGCCAGAAATTGTTTCATAACTAGATCCAAACGTATGAGAAAACACGTGACTTTCACTACCAGAAAGTACGCTATACTGTGACTTTGTACCCCAGTCACTACAACTTACGCTCATGTTTAATCTCCCTCTGCCAGAGCAGCACCGAGCAGTCATGGTAAAATTGTATGTTTGGCCAGGTACAGCGGCACAAATGGTTCCCATTGGGAAACAACGATACGGCTGTCCACTCCTCCCGTCTTCCTGTAAACCCTGATGAGGATATTTCTCTGGGAAGGTAATACTAGTAGGCCCATGGACCCGCATACCAGGATCAGTCCACTTTACATTACCTGATCGGTCATCACCGAATCCAAGGATAATCTCTTTTAACTTATCGTTGCTGCTAGGCGATTCCATTCGTGCATCATAGAAAAGTTCCATGGGTACAGTGCCGATAAGCTGCAGGGTAATGTCCGGTGATAACAGTTTCATATCTGTTAATTGCGTTTCGTTATCCTGAAGGAACATAGGAAAAGAATACCAGTCCTCAGCATTTGGATCATAGGTAGTAGGAACATTCCATGAATGAATATATTCTGGGATCCAATAGCCACCAGCGCCATTATTCTCCCAAGTAGCGGTAGTAATGCCTGTGGAGGTAATGTTGTAAATGACTATTCTGTCTTCCTCATGATAATTACCCCAATCCATTTGAGAGTAAGGAGCGGAAAACGCCATTTCATGTCCAAATTGTCGGACGGGGTATGTTTTTCCGGTACTCTTATTATTAACATACCAATCAAGATAATGGTTATGACCATGTATCCACATTTTAATCTGCGGGTTATTCTTGAATAGGTTAGCCCACCAGTCCATATCCTGCTTCCCACGATATGGTTCAGAAGTATCTTCAGTTGTGGTATCCTCGATAGCTTGATGACAGAAGATAATGGTGGTTGTGATTGGGTACAAACTCGTCATATATTCAATCCATTCATATTCAACGGGGTGAGTCCATTGAACGTATCCTAACTCTGGAACAATGAGGAAAAGGATACCATCACGCATCATCGCATATACAGGGTTGTTCATGCTGAGTTCGTCGATCAATGATTTGGTAAGATTATGCGGATCATCACTGTTCATTTCATAATCATTTACGTCATGGTTCCCTATCACACAATGGAAGGGCAGATTGATATGAGATATAAGATATGCATTCAAATTATTCTTGTATTGGTTCACGTACCAAGGTAAACCTATGCCATTCACATGCCCGGTATTGTGGTTAACTATGTCTCCAAGATGTATAGCAAAATCAAGGAGATTAGTACCGTCAACCAAATCCTTCCCGAGTCGGTCTAGATAATCAGCCATCCCGTACAGAGGATATTGATATTTTGCACCAATATGAGTATCAGTAAACGCTGCAAAACTCAATTGTGATTTCTGCGATATGATACTGTTATTTCTATCAACCTTAAGTACAAATTTATTTAGGGGCTCTAGTAACAGTTTATTATCTACTTCAATTATACCGCCTGTTCTATCTGCATTTATATTTGTTGGTACCGTCGCAAAAACAGTAGAGGTGATTATCGCCGTACAAATTAAAATACCTACTATTTTATTTTTCATATAATCAAGAAAGTTAGTATATAGTAAAATACTTACTATTTATAAATATATATACTTTTTTTATTAAAATCTTACAATACAAAATTATTTATTAATTTTCTATTTGTTTCTTCTGTCTTCTAATTGCATAATAAATTGTCTTTTTTTGATTTTGTATAGAGTCTTTCAACCTACACCTAGCAACTCAGTGCAAAACAATATAAAGGGCAGAGACCCATATCTATATATAAAAGGAATGGAGATAAGAGTTTCACATTTTCGTTGACCCGAACGTTTGAGATTTTTTATTTTTGTTCTTTTGTATTAGTCTTACTGATAAAGGCTGAAACGGTAAAAATCTATAAAAGGAACTATTGAATGGTACAATTCTGGAAAAAGAGATATGGGGGTTGAATTGATTTGACGAAAAAAAATAAGCAACAAGTAGAAGAAATTCTCAGTTGCCCTGAATGTGGCAGTGGACATCTGAGTAAGGATTATTCTCGAGCAGAATTAGTCTGTTCTGGTTGTGGACTCGTTGTTGATGAAGATATCATTGACCATGGCCCGGAATGGCGTGCATTTGATAACGAACAACGGGAGAAACGGTCTCGAACAGGATCCCCCATGACATACACCATCCATGATAAAGGACTCAGTACGACTATAGGATGGACA
This sequence comes from uncultured Thermoplasmatales archaeon, assembly GCA_964353435.1. GTDB lineage: Archaea > Thermoplasmatota > E2 > DHVEG-1 > DHVEG-1 > SM1-50. Next base: position 10,050 of record CAYGVY010000022.1, read on the forward strand.
AACAGAGATGCGTACGGGAAATCCATTCCAACAAAAAATCGGGCACAATTATATCGACTACGAAAATGGCAGCGACGCGTTCGCATCAGCGATGCAACCGAGCGGAATCTAGCACTTGCTCTTTCAGGAATCGACAGACTCGCGTCAGGGATGGGTCTTCCAAGAACCGTACGAGAAACCGCAGCCGTGATCTATCGAAAAGCAGCATTAAAGAATTTAGTACGAGGACGAAGCATCCAAGGGGTGACTGCCGCCTCGTTGTATGCAGCATGTCGACAATGCCATGTACCACGGACACTGGACGAAATAAGTACGATCGCACAGATGCCTCGAAAAGAGATTGGCAGAAACTATCGATATGTCTCCCGTGAACTCGAATTAAAATTAATGCCGACTGCACCAAAAGATTATATCTCACGATTCTGCAGTGAGTTAAAACTCAGCAACAACGTTCAAGCAAAAACATTGGAAATACTGGGACATGCAGCAAATCAGGAGCTCACAAGCGGACGGGGCCCAACAGGACTTGCTGCCGCTTCCTTGTACATCTCGTCAGTTCTTTGTGGTGAACGCAGGACACAACGTGAGGTTGCGGAGATCGCAGGGGTCACTGAAGTGACGATTCGAAATCGATATAAAGAACTCGCACAAAAACTGGATATTCGTATCGTGATGTAAATTTTTTATTCCAAGTAATGTGATAGAAGCCTACGACCTTCCCTGTAAAAAACTATATAAAGGTGGGAAGGCTATATCGCACCAAAAGGAATAGAAATAAGAGTTTCACAATTTCGTAAATTCGAATGTTCGAAATCTTTTTGTTTTTGTTCTTTTGTAAAAATCTAGATATAATCTAAGGAAAACGTGAATAACATGAAAGGAAATGTAAAATGGTATAATGCAAGAAAGGGATACGGATTCATCCAGTGTGACGATGGTAAAGAAGTCTTCGTTCATCGGACCGCTCTCCCAATGGAAACATCTCTCAATGAGGGAGATGCAATAGAATTTGAAGTTGAAACATCAGATCGAGGACCACAAGCAAAAAACGTAAAGAAGGCATAAGATTCTCAAAAGAAACAACCGATCTGAAAACACTTTTTTTCAAAAAAATTTGAAACAAAGAGTAAACGATTAGTTATAAAAAGAGACTCAAAACAATAACATGATTTAGTAAAAAGGTGAAAACAATGAAATGTGAACAACTTATCATACAAACAAAACTCCTAGCAAAACTACAAGAACAAGAATTCAAGGAACTGACGCTTATTCAGGAAAAATGCATACCGGAAATCGTCTTGGGAAAAGATGTCGTTGGCCAAGCAGAGACCGGTTCAGGAAAAACGCTAGCGTTCTGTCTTCCTATCCTCAACAAAATTATTCCTAGACGAGGACTGCAGGCGCTTGTTCTTACTCCTACAAGAGAACTGTGCGTGCAGGTCACTGATGTCTTCAGGGATTTTGGAAAAACCCTAGGGATACGGACCACGAGCGTGTACGGTGGTGTCAGCATTGGACCACAGATACACGACATTCGTACATCTGAGATCGTTATCGGAACCCCTGGCAGGATGCTCGATCACCTCCGCAGGAGAACCATTGATTTAAGCAGCATTAAAATTCTTGTGCTGGATGAAACCGATAAAATGTTTGAGATGGGGTTTGTCGACGATGTCGAAGAAATCATTCGCCAGATACCTCAGCAACGACAATTACTGATGTTCAGCGCGACGATATCAGAGGATGTTCATCGTCTCGCGAGAAAACATCTGAAAAATCCAGTAATTATAAAGACCCAGTCGTATGTCGATCACAGTAAATTGAAACAGATCTATTATGATAT
>CAYGVY010000023.1:0-11878 GCA_964353435.1 uncultured Thermoplasmatales archaeon
TTATGGACGATATACCAAAGATTGGCATTACAGGCATGCCAAGCGTCGGAAAAACCCAGACGCTCATCAAAATCATCGAGAAAATTGAAAAAAGTGGCTATAAACTTGAAGGGATGATCACCACACCGCTTATTGAAAAGAAAAAACGGGTGGGTTTATATGTGGAGGACTGGCAGACCAAAGAAAAAGAAGTCTTCGCCCGTCTTGACCTGGATTCTAAGGACAAGGTTGGGAAATACGGTGTTGACCTCGCCGCACTAGAGCGAGTCGGCGTCCATGCGATAGAAAAAGCGATCAACGATGAAGACACTGATATCATTGTCATCGATGAAATCGGTAAGATGGAGATGCTTTCTGAGAAGTTCTGTGAGATGGTCATTGAGGCGCTTGATTCTGATAAACCGATTATGGTGACGTTGCATAAGAAATCACGGACACCGCTCCTGCAGGATATCCGCAGGCGGGATGATATCCGCATCCTTGAGGTGACCGCGGTGAACCGGAATCTGCTTCCGTATAAGATTGAAAAAATCATGGCTGAGAAACTCCCGCCCTTGTTTTAACCATGACCGACGGACCAACTGATCTTGTAAAAGAAGGAACAACCGAGCTTTTTGTTTATAAAAAAAAGACGTCTGCGAAAGGACCAAGCACTCGAGACCAGACGCCGTTCTATAACCCGTCCATGGAATTAAACCGGGATGTCTCCATCCTTGTCAATCAGTGGTTCGTGAACATAAGTACCAAACACGTTCATATCTTGGACGGGCTGGCGGCATCCGGGATAAGAGGCATCCGACTTGCCCATGAGCTGAACGGGGATTTTGAGGTAACGATAAATGATTGGAATGATCAGTCGTACTCATTGATCCAGCAGAACATCCAGAAAAGCTCGCTGCAGAACATCTCCGTGTTCCAACGAGATCTCAACGGGCTCCTCTCAGAGCGTCGATACAACTCCATTGATATCGACCCATTTGGCTCACCCGTGTATTTTATTGACGCTGCCGTACGAAGCGTCTACAACAAAGGAATCATTGCGTGTACCGCGACTGATACCGCAGCGCTCTGCGGCGTATTTCCTAAGGTATGTTATCGACGGTATGGCGCCTGGCCGCTTCATGTTCCCGCGATGCATGAAGTTGGGCTACGAATACTCCTTGGTTTTATTTGTCGTGAGGCAGCGAAATACGACCGCGGCATCGAACCGCTGCTCTGTTACACGACCGATCATTATGTACGATTGTATGTACAAATCAATAACGGAAAAAACGCTGCCAATGCGTCCATGGAACAGTTTTCTAGTATCCCGGCAAGAGACGTTCCCCTCTCCAAAGAAAACACTGCTCTGGTTGGCCCCTTGTGGCTTGGGAAGCTGCAAAAAAAACCTGTGCTGCAAGAGATACGAACCCTCTTGTCAACAAAGGAGCTGAACACAAAAAACATGCTCTGGAAACTGTTATACCTCCTTGAAGAAGAGGCAGATGCTCCACCATTTTTCTATACCACCAATGACCTGTCCTCCCTCCTGAAACAGTCACCACCGACCATGGAACATATCTTTGAGAACTTACGAAACAAAGGGTTTGTCGTCACCAAGACCCATTGTACTCCAACCGGATTTAAAACAAATGCTCCTCTGGACGTCATCACAGAAGTTTTTAAATAACGAAGGATATCACAGACCCATGAAAACGACGCCAAAGAAGCTTTCCGTTGGTGTGCTTGCCTCTGGTTCTGGGACTGACCTGCAGAGCATCATCGATGCATCAGAGAAGGAAATGATCGATGCAGAAGTTGTTGTGGTGATCAGCGATACAAAAGACGCGTTTGCATTGGACCGGGCAAAAACGCATCATATCCCAGGTTTTTTTGTTGATCCAAAAGGAAAAGACCGCGCTGCTCATGAGGACGAAATCGATGCGGTTCTTCGAGATCATCAAATCGAGCTTGTCGTTGGTGCAGGATACATGCGGCTCCTATCTCCCGCATTTGTGAAAAAATGGCAACATAAACTCATCAATATTCATCCCGCTCTTCTGCCGTCCTTTAAGGGAACCAATGGTCAACGCGATGCACTGCAATACGGAGCGAAGATATCAGGGTGTACCACGCATTTCATGGATTCAGATATGGATCATGGTCCAATTATTCTTCAGGCTGCAGTAAAAGTGCTCCCTGATGATGACCGGGATGCCCTTGCTGCCCGGATTCTTGCTGTCGAGCATCAGATACTCCCCCGTACGGTACAACTTTTTGCTCAGAAACGTTTATTAGTCGAAGGTCGCACCGTGGTCATCCTCCCTGGTGACTCATGGAAAAAGAAATTCAAGGAAATCCCAGGTGTGCTCTATTCTGAAGGATACTAGCACCGTCACCCATGAGAATGCATTTGAATGGTTGTGTAACTTTGATAAGTACGGGTGGATCTTTGGTCTTGAGCGGATTACATCCCTTCTAGAACATCTCGGGAATCCTCACCGCGAGTTGAAGGTCATTCATGTCGCAGGGACCAATGGGAAAGGCTCGGTCTGCAAATATATCAGCTCCATTCTTCAGAAAGCTGGGTACACCGTTGGTGTGTATCTCTCCCCGCATGTCGAGCGTTTTTCAGAGCGTATCGTCGTCAACAACCAAGAAATCTCAGAAGAAGATCTCGCGATGCTTGTTGCGCAGGTCAGACCGCTTGTTGAAGAAATGAAACAGAACAACAATACTCCAACGTTTTTTGAGATTGTAACTGCACTTGCGTTTCTGCATTTCAAGAGCCGTAACGTTGATTATGTGGTTCTCGAGGTCGGGCTTGGTGGGAGGTTTGATGCGACAAACGTGGTGACCCCGCTCGTATCCGTGATTACAAATATTTCGTTGGAACACACCGATATCCTTGGAAAGGATATCGCATCAATCGCATTTGAAAAAGCAGGAATCATCAAAGACAATGTACCATTGGTTACCGCGGCGACGAAGAATGCACGTGAAACCATCAAGCAGGTTGCAATGGAGAGGAACGCACCGATTGTTTGTATTGACCGAACCATGTGGAAACGGATGTCTTTTAGGGGGAAATTTCAAGAGTTTGTTATTCAGGGGTCCTTCAAGGATTATACGGTGAAAACCTCGCTGCTTGGCTTGCATCAGGGTGAAAACATAGCGGTAGCCATCGCTGCGGTTGAACGATTGCAGATGGGTGGCGTTTACATCACCGATAGTGATATTCTCGATGGCATCGCTGCTGCGACCCATCCTGGGCGCATGGAGATCGTTTCAGAGAAACCGTTGATTCTCCTTGACGGAGCGCATAACCCTGATGGCATGAGCATGCTAGTCAAAACATTGAAAGAGGATTTTTCCTCCTATCGGCTGATCCTTATTCTTGGTGTGTTGAAAGAAAAAGATATAATAACGATGATGTCAGCGATTGTTCCACTCTCCGATGTTATCATCGTCACGAAATCAGCAAATCCTCGAGCGTGTGATCCACTGTTCTTAAAGGAGACAATTGAAAGATTTGACGCAAACAAAAAGATATATGTTGAAGCTTCAATCCACGAAGCAATCGACCATGCAAAACGCATAGCGAAACAAAAAGACATGATCTGTGTATCCGGGTCGTTGTTCACGGTCGGGGAGGCACGAAGTTATCTTCTCTCTGGTAAAACCGCGTTTTAAAAGTCGATGTCTTAGAGATCGATTTTCCTTAGAATCACGGTAAGATTTTTCATCGCCTGTGTTTCTACGAGACGATCAGAATTTCCGATTGCATCCTCTAGTGTTTCATCAAAATAGATTTTCCCAAGATATCGTACCTTTAATTTCTTCACTTCCTCCTTGATAAATAAGGAGTCCGTCATTGTCATATTTTCTATCACACCAAGCACCGGTTTCTTTAATTCTATTAAAATTTTTAATAGTTTACTGACTGCGCCCATCGCCACCTTCGACGGTGTCGTCACCACTAGAAACTCACAAGTCTTCATATATCGGATAACATCAAGAGTTTCATCACCAATGCCCGGGGGCATATCAATAATCAGAAAGTCCAATGACCCCCATTGGGTGATCGCGAGCAATTCAAGGATGATGTTTGAAATATCAACGCCTCGGAACGGAGATGGTTTTTCTCCAGTGAAATAGACAATAGACATGAAAGAAATCCCGTGGACCATTGGTGGGATGATCCCTTTTTCCTCTTTTGGGAATTCATCTTTGATGCCAAGGATGATATGAGAGGATGGTCCGTATAAGTCAAGATCCAAAAGCCCAACCTTATATCCGTGGTGTGCGAGATGAAGCGCGAGACTTGAGGCAATCAGGCTTTTTCCCACACCGCCTTTCCCACTTGCGACCGCAATGATTCTTTTTATATGTTTCAGTCGTTTCTCGATGACACTGGTTCTCGGCTCCATGATTATCGTAATCCTTTGATAGATGTCAGCATGACCCCTCGTCCTTTTGTAATCTCAAAATCCGGACTCCCACAGCTGAGGCATCGCGCATGAACAAACACGACCTCAGGGATGAAATGAATTGACTCTGATTCTGTTTCATTCAATTTCTTTTTCATGTCGCTGTATTTCCAGGAATGACCACAAGTTTTACAGGTCAGGGTACCTTTTTCTGTTTTCAGATGAAACGCGTCGTTTTTTATTTTTTGTTTCTGTGACTTAGCTAGCTCGTTGAGTGCAAAAAGAAAAATCTCTCGCTCTATCTGTTGTAATTCACCGATGCGGACCGTGACTTCGGTGATTGTCTTGAGTTTTTCTTTTTGTGCGGTCTCCACGACAGCCATGACGATGGATTCAGCAAGCGCCCATTCATGCATACAGAAAACGGATACAGAAGAATATGGTTTAAATGTTACGAAGAGGGGGAGGGTCTGCTAGCTTAGAGGTTTAAATAGAAGGAGAGCTTCTCTTTTTCTGGAGGAAGGTCGCTCTGGAGAAAAAATTGGTAAAAAAATCTGAGGATGAATGGAAAAAGATCCTCACACCCGAAGAGTTTTCGGTGCTGCGGAAGAAAGGAACAGAGCCACCGTTCACAGGAAAGTATGTTCATCAGATTGCTGAAGGAACGTATGTCTGCGCCGGGTGCGGAAACATGCTGTTTTCCTCTGAAAAAAAATTTGATTCGGGGAGTGGATGGCCGAGTTTCTTTGTTCCTGTCTCAAACGATGCTGTTCTGCTGAAACCTGATACCAGCCTTGGGATGAAGCGAACCGAGGTGGTATGTGCTCGTTGCGGAGGACATCTCGGACATGTGTTCGATGATGGGCCCAAACCGACAGGTCAGCGATACTGCATGAACTCGATCTCGCTGCACTTCCTGGAGAAAAAAAAGAGTGGTCCCTAAAAATACAGTACCTAAAGTTCTTGTATCCGATCGACGAGGGCGAACGCAAGGTCGATTAATTGATCGTACCCCTCCTCTGTCTTCACCACTCGGGGGACCTGAACAGTCAGCCACGTACCCTCGAGGGTAATACGGGGTTTCTCCTGCTTCACTTCTAAGAGTTTATTTTGTAGTGTAAAATTTACTAAATTTCTTGCGAACTCATCATCCTCTGTTTTTATCAGAAATTCCCTGTCAAATTCATCACTTTCCAGTTGAACGTCTGCTGCTCCCCATGCCTTTCCCAGACGTGCTGAGACTGATTCTTTCCGGATGGTGAGGTTCCTTGGTACTGGCTTGAGCAAGGTAACGCTGACCTCTGTTTTTGCATGACGATATTTACTCCCCGGCACCGACGTAACCAAGACGGGCAGAGCACGATAGGAGAATTTGAGCAGCGGTAGAAGAAACGTTCCGACTACGGTCCCGCTTCGCTTCGTTGCCTGTTGTTCCATGAGACGTTTGATGGTCCTGTATCTCCAAAGCGAAAGAACAATGACCAGAACGATAGTGATGATTATGATGAACACGTACAGAACGGGAAACAAGGATTGCGTGATGTCCATCTCAGATGACCTCTTTTACAGCATCATCTTTTCCTTTAATAATTTCTTTGTTTCTCCCCATTCTTTTTTTTATTTTCATCGTAGAAAAAAAGAAAAACTCAGATGAAATACTCCTTGCTGGTTATCTCAATGAAATATGAAATCAAAGACGAAAAAAAGGAGTTACTTTCAGAACAGATCAAGCACATTGACATCAAGACGTTCAACGCCATTCCTTTGATCGAAGCCTTTGATCATATGGCCTTTCAGTCACGAAATCTCGCGAACGCCTGTAAAATCTATGATACGATGCTTGCGGATACTGAGTGCTCGGTCATCCTATGTCTCGCGGGATCATTGGTCAGTGCAGGGTTAAAAAATGTTATTGTCGATATGATACGTCACAACATGGTGGATGCGATTGTCTCCACAGGTGCGATCGTGGTAGACCAAGATTTCTTCGAAGGACTTGGGTTTAAACATTATCGCGGGGAAGCGCAGGTTGATGACACAAAACTTCAGAAGATGCATATCGATAGAATCTATGATACCTTCATTGACGAGGATGATCTTCGTATCTGTGATATGACCACGAAAAAAATCGCTGACGAGCTTCCTCCGCGACCGTATTCTTCTCGGGAATTCATCTATGAAATGGGGCGGTACCTTGAAAAATACGGGAAGAACCCTGACTCGTTTGTCCTTGAGGCATATAAACATGAGATACCTATCTTTGTTCCTGCGTTCTCAGATTGTAGCGCTGGATTTGGTTTGGTGTTCCATCAGCATGAACGCAAGAACAACTATGTGACGATTGATTCTGTGAAAGATTTCAGAGAGCTCACTGAGTTGAAAGTAAAATCTAAACAAACCGGATTGTTAATGATCGGTGGTGGTGTTCCAAAGAATTTTGTGCAAGATACCGTTGTTGCGGCAGATATCCTTGGTATCGACGCACCCATGCATAAGTACGCGATACAGCTCACCGTGGCAGATGAACGCGATGGAGCATTATCTGGTTCGACATTGAAAGAGGCGAACTCCTGGGGGAAAGTTGACACTGGTTATGAACAAATGGTGTACTCCGAAGCGACAATCACATTCCCTCTCGTGGTAAGTTATGCGTACCATAAGGGTGCTTGGAGGAAGAGGAAACAACAGAAACTAAATCAGCTGCTCAAGTAAGAATTCTCAGATAATCATTATATAGGTCAGACATTTCTTGTCCCTCCTGTGAAAACAACTTCGCAAGCCAAGCTGAAACAACTGCAACAGATGCTTACGGTCATGAAGAGTTGTGCGATAGCGTATTCTGGCGGGGTGGATAGCACTTTTTTAATTAAGGTCGCGTATGATACTCTTGGTAAAAACGCTCTTGCGGTCACTGCAACCTCTTCAACCTACCCGCAACGCGAACTGCAGGATGCGAAACGCTTCGCACAAAAGATAGGAATCCCCCATGTTATTATTCATTCTGAAGAACTTGATATCACCGAGTTCTCAGACAATCCCCCTGATCGGTGTTACTATTGTAAAAAAGAATTATTCCGTAAAATACAGCAGATCGCAAAAGAACATCATCTCAACACGGTCCTCGACGGGTCGAATGCTGATGACGCATTTGACTACAGACCTGGGGCAAAAGCACGCAAAGAACTAGATATAAAAAGTCCATTGAAGGATATCGGGTTGACCAAACAAGAAATCAGAGACCTTTCCCAAACCATGCAACTGGAGAGTTCTGAGAAACCAGCGTTCGCCTGCCTTGCCTCCCGATTCCCCTACGGGGTAAAAATCACCAAAGAACGACTCAAGCAGGTTGAATCCTCAGAGGAGTTTCTTTTTTCCTTAGGTATCAGGCAATGCCGGGTCCGTTACCATGACAACATCGCCCGAATCGAGGTGGCATCAGATGATTTTCAAACCATTTTTATGCATGCTCAAAGGATTGTAAAACGTTTTAAAAAACTTGGATTTACGTACATCACCCTTGACCTTGAAGGGTACCGCACCGGTAGTTTAAACGAGGTGCTCAACAAATGAAGAAACTTTTACAAGATTACAAAGCAGGAAAAGTAAGTCTCGCAACCGTCCTTCAGAAACTTAAGTCATTGCCGTACGAGGACCTGGGGTTTGCAAAAATCGATACGCATCGGGAAATTAGGAAAGGATTTCCTGAAACGATTTTCTGCCAAGGAAAAACCTTCTCTCAGATTTCTGAGATTCTTAAAAAACTTCCAAAAGACCAAAATATCCTGCTAACAAAAGCAAACAAAAACGTCTATGCTTCAGTAAAGAAATTGTATGATGATGCCGAGTACAATAAATCGGCAAAAACCATTGTTATCCAGCGATACCGACCAAAACAAAAGAAAGGAACAATCCTGATTCTCACCGCAGGAACCTCTGATATCCCTGTTGCAGAAGAAGCAGTAGTCACCGCGGAACTCATGGGAAACAAGGTTGAGAAAGTCTATGACGTGGGGGTTGCTGGTATCCATCGGTTGTTCGACATCAAAGAAAAAATCTTTCATGCTAATGTTATCATAGTGATTGCAGGGATGGAAGGTGCCCTTGCAAGCATTGTTGGCGGCCTTGCCTCAAAACCAGTGATCGCGGTTCCGACCAGTGTCGGATATGGCGCAAGTTTCCAGGGGATCGCACCATTACTGACCATGTTGAATTGTTGTGCGGAAGGTGTCGTGGTCGTCAATATTGACAACGGGTTTGGTGCCGGGTATTTCGCCAGCCTTATCAACAGGTGAGAAAAAATGAAGATCGCGTACTTTGATTGTTTCTCCGGGATTGCTGGAGATATGATTCTTGGTGCTCTCATCGATGTAGGAGTTGACGTAACATTTTTAAAAAACGAGCTAAAAAAACTCCCTCTCACCGGGTACGACATCACAGTAAAATCAGTCGAGTGCAACCATATTGCTGCAATGGATGTCACGATTGCTGTCACTGAGGAGCAACATCATCGGAGCCTCTCTGATATCATCGGCCTTCTAAAACGCAGCACCTTAGATTCAGAGGTGAAGAAACAAAGTCAAAGCATCTTTTATAACCTGGGAAAAGCAGAAGCAAAAATACACAGGATTGATGTCGAAAAAGTACATTTTCATGAAGTAGGTGCGGTTGATTCCATCATTGACATCGTTGGATCAGTCATAGGGATTACCAAACTTGGCGTCGAAAAGATATATTGTTCGCCCCTCCCCTTTGGTCATGGATTTGTCTCGTGTGACCATGGAATCCTTCCGTTGCCTGCCCCGGCAACCGTTGAGATTCTCAAAGGGATTCCTGTGTACTCCGTCGATAGGAAACAGGAATTGGTCACCCCAACCGGTGCGGCAATCATCGCGACTCTTGCACAAAGGTTTGGTGAAATGCCGTCTATGAAAATCAGCAAGATCGGGTACGGCAGCGGGAAAATACCAAGCGAGTATCCGAACGTGTTGCGTGTGTTTCTTGGAGATCTTGCACAGAAACGGAAAAATAAAACTACGAAAGAAAAAACAGGAAAGAATAAAAAAACAACAGATTCAATGTAAGCATTAAAAGGAATATAAGCAGGGAGAGATGGTACTCACCAACACGTCACTGTAGGATTATTTTTTCTGCACTGCCAGATTCAAATCTTTTACCAATGCTTTGATGTCGATACCATGGACTGTTGCGATATCCTTTACTTTTTCAAAGGACGCGGCAAGACAGCCGATGCAGCCGACATTATATTTCATGAACACCATCGCAGTCTCTGGGTAGGTATCAATTACTTCCTTAATGGTCATCTCTTCAGAAATCTTGGTTTTATTCATGATTTCACCTATTTGTATTGCCTCGGTATAAAGACCTCCCATATAAGAGTTATTATCAAACTTTGGTGAGGAGAACCGGACGGTGGGATCCGGCAAAAAGAAATAAGCTTCAACTAGGAAGGCTTCCCGTCCGGTAGATGCTTCCTAAAAGATGAACGGCTGTCTGAGTATTTAAATAAAAAGAAAGGGTCGTTGAAACTATTCGCAACGGCCTATCAGATCTCTATATTCTTCTCATTTATTGGTTGCTGGCGGGAGTGTTTCAGGTGATGTTGCCTCTGGAGCGATTTTCTTAAGAAGTATCTCAACCGCTGAAATCACAGAAATAATCGCCACAACCATCATCAGATACCAGGCATAACCCGGTCCCCCAGAGACAGTCACTCCAAGAACAGACTGACTGAACCAAAACCCATTGCTATTTTCTGCAAACCCCGTTGACATGACATACAAGGCAGGCACCAACGCAAGGAAAAACGTCAGAAACCCAAAGCCACCACCGAGCCATTTCATGGTCTTCGGTTTCCCTTTGTTAAAAATAAACGCAATTATGCCAATAACAGCAATAAGAGCAGTTATAATAGCACACAGTGTCAGATACATCGCGGTGTTAATCACCGCAAAACTCTCTATATTTACCCCTACCATTTGTGCGTTTTCTTTTACATCTGTATAGCTCATGGACAAAGAGATATCCTGACCTGGGATGGTTCCTTTTGCTTCCATCTTCGTCAAATAGAACCCTACATTATAATTCACTCCCAACGCTCCTGAACCATTGATCGTATACCATGGTCCGAGGAACGCAACAACAAGCAATACCAGTGCAAGGGTCATACCTGCACAGGCGACTATCCCTTTTCTCATAAAACAAAAATCTTTTTTCCTGTATTTATACTCCACTTTATTATTTATATGTCAAACAAAACCTGCGCAAAGATCGGGTCATTCTCAGTAACCTTTACCATGTGATAGGTCACTGCTTTAATTTCAACCCCCATCCTATGTTTCTTTGTATTGTACTTCTCACCTAAGACACGGGCGGAGAGACGAGTCCCTGTAATAGTCACCTCGAACTTCCCGAACACAAGATCCTCTGCGTCATTCAAAAAAAGGAGTTTTGAGAGCCAATCAACTAGCAACTGTTCAAGATCTGGAGCTTCCAACTCAATGTCATACTGACCCACAGTTTGAATGGTTGATGTATCGGTGATAATATCAAACATTGCCTCCGCTGCATGCTCAAAAGCCTCTGCAACAGTTTTTCCGTAGGCTTTTACACCGACATCGGCAGTATGTTCAATTAACTCGTAATGTTTCATAATGTTGCCTTGGAGACATCGACAGGACAATGACAAGACCGTTTCTGATCAAGAGACTCAATCGTGAATTGCAATACTTTGGAAATCACCGGCTCTTTCTTTTTATACACTGATGCGATCTCATCGGCAGTCAACCTGTTCTGCAGGCCGGCAGCCATATTACACACCAGACAAAGGGAAGCAAAACAAATCCCTTTCTCTCTAGCGAGGACAACCTCCGGAACCATGGTCATGCCAACAATATCAGCTACCATAGAATACAATTTGATTTCCGCAGCAGTCTCTAAACGAGGCCCCTCGGTAACAAGATATACACCTTTCTCATGAAACGTAACGTCTCTGGTTTTATCACAGCTTTGCAACAATGCTTCTCGCAGTGAGGAACAGAACGGTTCTGTCATATCCACATGCACCCTCTTCTCATCAAAGAACGTCTGCGAACGAGACTTGGTCACATCAATAAAATCATGAGGAATCACCAGGTCTCCTGGCCGTATCTCCTTTTTCATAGACCCAACAGTTCCTACAGAAAGGATACAGGAGACATGACTTGATGCAAATGCTTGGATATTGCCCCGATGATTGATCTGGTGGGGTGGGAGATTGGATTGTTCTCCATGACGATGAATGAAGAAAAGATCATGGGCCCCGAGTTTGGAAGCATACACAATAACATCGCCATAGGGTGTTTGCACCTTGATTTTTTCCGGTTTTTTCATCAAATCCGGTATGTGATTCCCACAGAGTATCCCAATTTTCATCAGCGCAACCAAGGACAAGAAATGTTTATTTGTTTAAA
>CAYGVY010000024.1:0-11814 GCA_964353435.1 uncultured Thermoplasmatales archaeon
AATGTCATCATTTACTAACAATGATATTCATAAGAAACGAGAAATCAGTAAAACCATGTCAATGCTTGACCGATAATGTTATGTAATTATACTGACAAGGATTAGCACAAAATATGAGTTAGTTTTATATACTATGAAATTTATTGATTTATGGCACGATATGGAGGCGTTTTAGCGTTTGGGCTTTTAATGTCAACTATATCATCCCGGTTCGGGCCTTTCATTATTTAGACACTGATCGATAAATACCGCAGGATTTATACTCGTTAGTGCCAAATTCCGACGGGGAATATTACAAAAAAAGAAAAAGAGAGAGGAAAAGTTTTCAGAGATTTTCGACGGAATTTCCAGCGATATTATGGGAGGTTTTTTTTAAGTAGCCACTTTGTTACCCGCCCGTAAGTTTTGTTATCTGGCGCTTGGTAGGTTATGCGCCCTAAGAATATCCTGGGAATTCACTTGTCGGTTTTAACTGTTTTGGTCGCATAACTTCCAGAAGGGTCATAGCCTCTTGAACTGTGATTTTCCCTTTGAGATACTTATCAAAAACTGCTTTTTCCCGATCTTTATCCTCAAGAACAGACTTTTTTACGAAGATTCTCTCGATATCGTCTTTCATCTGTTGTTGCGTTGGTCTGTTGTATATCATCGTAGTCCTAAAGCTATTATGCCTTGCATGTCTCTGTACGATTAATGGATTAATACCATTATTGAGAAGATGCGTAATGCACGATGCGCGAAGCATATGTGGGTATACTCGTTTGGTAATGCCCGCTTTAATTGCGCACTCTTTAAGGTTATTACGGATAAAATGCTCTCCGATGCGCTTTTCATATTTATTCAAAAACAATGCCTTCTCTGACGATTTTACAGGAGAAATTTGAATGCTAACCCCTGGGATACGTTCCCGCCCACGACGTACTATTTATTAGCGCCATCAATGTCAAGTATTTAGGTCTCATTCCGTTTGTTACGGGTATCCGCCGATTCTAAGACTTGGATCACCAAATAATATCCACTCTTCTAAAGCTACATAGTTTACCCAATTCGTGCTAGCGCCATTATTGTCAATCAAGTGTTCACTAACAGACCAGGCTGTTTTATCATCTAAGTATCTCGTAATCGTCTCTGCCCATATCTTTCCAAGGCAATTGACGCCATCGGCATACGCTTTAAAAACACTCATAGTTGTATGGCCTGTGAGAGTTTTTGTATACATTGTTGTTGGGAAGATGTTACCCTCAGTGGTTAAGGCAAAACTTGCTATAGATCCACCTGTACTCTGTTGAACGAACGCCCATGCAATAGGATTAGGTACTGTATCAAAATCCCCATTTGAGCACGCACCAAACACGGCTACGGGTAGTTTACCACCGTTCGTCAGTTGTTGAACCTCGGAGATATTATATCCGGATGGAAATGGTAATAGTATCCATTGCTTTTTATTAAATGGAGGATAGGTCGCGATTTTTGTGGGTGTGCCATGCATTGAAAAAAGCAAGAAACCTGCACCATCATTAATTGCTTGATTGATATTCCTACTGGAAAGACTCTTTGCACGAATCCCAAATAGTCCACTTGAATAGAATTTTTTTGCGGTAAAGGTATCCAAACAATTAGCAACTTGATTACCCATATATTCCCCCTCCCATGCGGGTCTATAGTGGAGCCCTGTTATATTTTTAAACGCCATAGAAAGAAGGAGTTCTTCCCAGGTATAGGGATGTGTGTCTCCTCCACATAAAATCAAATTAGAAAACCATTCTGAACCAAAAGCATGATTCTCATAATCAATAATTTTATTAACAACGATCGTGACTTCATCAGAGGTTTGGCAAAGAATCCTTCCAATGCATATATCCGGGTATAAATCCACGTCATCGATAGCAGTATTATACCCTAATTCACCAAACACACTATTGTTGTTTGAATCCCAACTGCAAAAACTCCCGTTTCTATCATAGATATCAGCATAATATACGTCTGATATGAATTTACCTGAATTAATCGGGGGATTTGAATATCTAACCGGCATTTCATTTTTCCCACCAACGAGCAAAACATAACTAATGTTCCACTCATCCAGTGCATTTTTTATAAAATTTTTTATCTTCTCGGGATTATCTCTTCCATTACTGGGAAAGTATGTATTGTTATAGATATCATCAAGCGTGACAATTATCGTTGGTAGCTCGTGTTGTTCTTTGTGATTTTTCAAAGGTATCAATTCATCGATAAAATTTGTGGGGGTGATTATTAACAGATCATAGTGATCGTCAAGACTAGTATTATACTTCAATGGACTCTGTTGTCCGGTGGCGATGACATTTATTCCGCTCATCAGTAACAACACAATAATACAAAATAGGATAACTTTTTTCATAGTTGCCTTCCTCTGAGTGTATAATACAGAGTTTATTATTTAAATAATCTCTGTTATGTTTTTTGGTTAAAAATATACTAATTATGTATAAATAATTGCTTTTGTCCAATATTTAAATACTTTGTTTACCGTATTTTTAACTCGAAAATATCAAGCGTGTTTTAGTTGAAACTATCTCACGTATCTAGTAATTCGATTAAATTTTATGTAAGAAATTTTTCTATATCTTTTTCTTCCGTACGACGCAACAAACAAAATATTATTCAAAAAAATTGTTCGACACCGATTGAAGGCAGTAAAAAACGTTTAATATTTTCGTCGATATTTTCAACGATTTTACAGAAGAAATTTGAACGCTATCCACTTTGTTACCCGCCCGAAAGTTTTGTTATCTGGCGCTTGGTAGGTTATGCGCCCTAAGAATATCCTGGGAATTCACTTGACGGTTTTAACTGTTTTGGTGGCATATTTTATTAAGAAACTGTGGGCTTTTTAGAGGTCGTTTTAAGTCTAGCGACTTTTTTCTTTTACCATTTTCAGGAGCGTTATTAGCTTTTTTTCGTCTATGTCATTCAATGAATGGACCTTAAGGTGTTTCATTGTTTTTCCGCTGCCTTCAAAAAGTTTCTGTTCGTCTTTGGTTAATCCTTTTAATGAGAAGCCAAGGTTCACGTGGTCCTTGAGGGCAGCAATGTAATATTTTCCACAGGGTTCTATTTTTGTATGGCCGTAACACGGGACCCCTACAATCATTTTTTCGTTGATATCAGGATATGTTTTTAGAATAATTCTCCTTAGCTCCTGGCAAATCTCCTTTTGCGGGGATTTTTGTTTTTTTATATATTTATCAACTTCTACATCCATAGTGTTGATGAAATAGATGCATCATTTAAAATTTTCTAAAATTTAAATCTGAGGTGATATATTGATTCGTATTCGATTTTTTTTCTTTTCTCTCTACACAAAAGAGTCCCTGTTCAAGGCATCAACAACATCCAGAAAAAATTTATCAGACGTTCAAAGAACGGAAACCTCCCCTCGAGCAAGAGGTTTTTTTGCATGGTGATCGGCAACGGCTCAGACCAATCACTCTCAGCCCCGTAGATATCCTTTGCTTTTACTTTCACCTCATACGTCCCCCGTAACGTCCACGTACGAGTCGCAACCCCGTCACCACTGTCTTGCTGTTTCACCCAGTTACTGGTTGTTCTATCACCCCAGTCAAACAAATAGTACATCACATTATCATCAGGATCAGACGAGCCACTGGAATACGTACATTCAACTCCAACTCTGCCTGACGTTGGGCCGCTCGGCCGGTCTGGAACACGAGGCGGTTGATTACCTTCTGGTTCAAACAGCCACGGCAGATAATACGAATGCACCCCAAGACCCAACTCCTCAGTGAGATCAAACGTCACCACAGCATCATACGAATAATAATGATACAGATGGATCAAACCTGTATTTAGATCAAAGATATAGGAATAAATCGTCGGATACATCCCCTCCTGATGGGTCACTGCACAGATATCCCTAAAACGCTCAACGGAAAGCTCACTCATGTTTTCTAGCATGCTCACAGCGGTCTCATACCGCCAGCAGGGATACCATCCCTGTATAGGGTTGGACTGTAGAAAATTCGTCACCACCTGAAAACTCCCCTGCTTGGGGATAATATGATCACCTTCGATAATAACAGAATTCCCTGACGCATCTACAACAAAATATTGGATATCTTCCATGAACTCCAAATTATACTGATCAAAAAGAACAAGCACCTCATCAACCGTTGAACACACTCCCAGACAATACGCCATCAAATCAACATTGAACACAGGTTTATCAGAAGAATTCACCGGCAGTA
Source organism: uncultured Thermoplasmatales archaeon (assembly GCA_964353435.1). Lineage (GTDB taxonomy): Archaea > Thermoplasmatota > E2 > DHVEG-1 > DHVEG-1 > SM1-50. Next base: position 4,251 of record CAYGVY010000024.1, read on the forward strand.
AATATGGGTGAAGAAAAACATCAAAACACAACCCCTGATCATTCAGACCAGCAAACGAAGAAAGATAATCAGGATCCGACGGAAGCGGATAAACACACTTAATGTACATCCTACCATATTTCCCAGCCTGCGATGGATAAAACCACAGATACGCATCAGGGTACAACCAATCCTCGTTATTCCCCATCAGCACTTGATCTTCATCCACAGCCATAAAACCAGTACACGCCACCGCAGAACCTGAGCACAGCAGCACAACCAGCAACACACAAACACACGCTATCTTCTTCATAATTCTGCTTATATTTTACAATTATTTGTTCTTATATAAAGTCTCTGCTGGTTTTTTTGAACAAAGAGAAAACAATACTCATACTTTTTTAAATTAAATTAAAAATGATGAAAAAAGTATACCTTGCGTCCCAAACTATCATTACAACGTTGTAACCCGCCCAACCTGCTGTTGCGACTAAAAGTGTTATATGGCCAAGGTGTCCTGTTTATTCGATGATCGTACCGGTTTTTTTCTCCTTGTGTGATGAAACTGAGATAATGTCTTTGCGATACACTCTCCATTCGAGCGTATAATAAATCACATTCAGTACGGCGACACACGCAATAAGCACGATATATTTGTTCATATGAATGGAGAAATCATATCCATTCCATTGTGTCGTAATCACCACCCCGCCGCCTAATAAACCAAACATCCAGATCATAGTCGCTACAGAAAATCCGATATTTAGGAAAAATCGTCTCATATCCCCTTTTTGATAAAGTGCACTCCGTTGTGCAAGAAAGACAATGACCATAGCGGTAGGAACAATCCAATAAATACGCATATAAAACTGGTCTTTAGAAAGCTCTGGATACGACTGCAAAATAAGAAGAAGAGAACAGAGCGGAATAATGAAGTAAAATAATAACACCAACCAGACCTTTGGGGAAATGCATCGTTTCTTAGTCGACATACTGTATCCCGACCTCCTGTATTCGAAACACGGGACAGCCTGCTTCAAAACCCACAAGAATGGATGTAGTGAATTCAAAACAACCATCGATTACGAGTAATGGTACGATGACATGACAGGTGATGTTTTTCACTGTCTCTGAATAATTGGAGATATTGAGGAAAAACGCAAACCCGTTATCCGTAGTATAGGAGACCTGTGGTAAAGAAAACAAAGAAATGATATCAGATAGGGAAGCAATTGATTTATTCTGTGCGATGTTTAAAAGAGATAAGATGCCTTTTACCCCTGCCTGAACAGTCGTATTGTCGGAGAGATTCAGAGGTGGAGACCATGGGACATCAATTGCTTCATTCGCAGTGAACTCAATCAGACCAAACATGTAGAGTGCGTCGATGTCCAGCAGTAACTGCAGCGTGGTATTCTTATACATGAGACTGAACCAATCAAGAAATGAAATTTTATCAAGATCAATAGGAATAAGTAAATCAAAGGTTGTATTGCTGCCTCGTAAGACCACCATATCTTGTTTTTCAAAAGAGAACAGAGGTGTCATATCCTCTTTCACTAATTGAGCGGAGATATCAATATCGCTAATATCGTAAACACCTTGGTTTTTTACGGAGAATGCGGTGCGAAACAAGATTTCTTTTTGCACCGGGTCGATAGACCAATGAATATCTTCTTCCGCAGGGAGATCAACAGAAATACCTTTCGTGGCAATGGTAAAAAGATTACAGATGGTTAGTGTGGCAACAACACCAGCCATTATAAGGGCAACGACTCTAAAATAAGTGAGTTGTTGCCGATTCATTACTCCTCTGCCACTCCCTTAGTTTGATTATTTACATAAAAAAAATTTTTAAAGGTCAGCTTTTGAATCATGTAAACCATCTCATCCTCAAAACGTACAAATACGTTATACTCCCTACAATTATATTTATCATTCCGTGTATTAAGAAGTATCGAGCAATGTTTACAAAACGATAAAATGACCAAGACAAAAAATCCACTCATCGTTCCACCATTTTTAAAAAAACATTTACAGGAGTCGGATTAGATTTTATTTTAACCTGATATCCGTAGCTCGACTAAAAATTTCCAACTATGGACTAGTAAATTAAATATCCTTAAATAGAATTCATCGTTTCTCCAACTTCACAAAGGGGAGACTATGAGTGGTTTATTTGGCGTCGTAAGCAATAATAACTGCATCTCAAGTCTTTATTATGGAACAGATTATCATACTCATTTGGGAACAGAGTATGGTGGCATCGCTTTTATCGAAAAAAACGGGATGCCTGTGAAGAAGATACATGACATAAAAAATTCACAATTTAAATCGAAGTTTTACGAAGGTTCCGACAAAATAAAAAGCCATTTGGGGATTGGAGTCATCTCTGATAAAGATCCTCAACCATTAACGTTTGAAAGTAAATTCGGCGCATTTGCGATATGCTGTACAGGTCTCGTCGCTAATAAAGAAACCCTGGCACGTGAGCTCATCGAAAAAGGTATCTCCTTTAGCGAAATAGATCATGGTAACCTCAACACAACCGAACTTGTCGCCCATTTGATAAATCAAGGAAACAGCATAACATATGGTATCGAAAGGATGTATGACAAGATCATAGGATCGATTTCTCTGCTGCTCTTGACAAAGAAAGGAATCTACTGCGCGAGGGACCGCAACGGTGTAACACCACTGGCGATTGGGCAGAAAGAAGGAGAAGTCGCAGTCGCAAGCGAAACCTGCGCGTTCCCAAATCTGGGATTTAGTGTTAAAAAATATATTACACCAGGAGAGATCGTCCTTATCAGTAAGAAGGGCATTGAAGAAAAAAAGAAAGGGCGTCATCTCAGTAAAATTTGTGCGTTTTTATGGGTCTATACTGGTTTTCCAGCGTCATCATATGAAGGGATTAATGTTGAAAAAGTGCGGGAGAGCTGCGGGAGGTTTTTAGCCAAGCGGGATCATGTGAAGGTAGATCTGGTATCAGGGGTTCCTGATTCAGGGGTCGCCCATGCAATCGGATATGCTATCGAATCAGGGATACCATATCGGAGAGTGTTGATCAAGTACAGTCCTGGATACGGTCGTAGTTATACGCCGCTATCCCAGGAATTGAGAGATCGTATTGCGTTGATGAAGTTAATTGCAAATGAGGCAATTGCACGCGGAAACAGGATTGTATTATGTGAGGATTCTATTGTTCGGGGAACCCAGTTGAAGAATTATACGGTTACAAAACTGATGCAAGCAGGTGCAAAAGAAATTCATGTGCGACCAGCGTGTCCTCCCTTGATGTTCCCGTGCATTTTTAATTTATCAACGAGAAGTATCCATGAGCTGGTTGCCCGGAAAGCAATCCGAGCACTTGAAGGAAAAGATGCCGAGGATGTCTCTGAATATTTAAATCCAGCATCAGAGAAATATAAGAAGATGGTGGAATGGATCACAAAAGACCTCGGAGTAACCTCGTTAGAATATCAGTTACTGGATGATATGGTAAAGGCCATCGGGCTGCCAAAGGAGAGGTTATGCCTCTATTGTTGGATAGGGCGAGGGGTACAGAAAAATCTGCAGTCTTATCAAAAGGACGTTAACAAAGAGACTATCACCTGTAAGTAAAGACTGTGCTCCTTTTCGTCGATATTTTTAACAATTCCATAGGAGAATTCTAAACAATAACCACGTTGCTATAGACTACTGAGTTGGTTCTAAACCATTCAATCATTCTTTACCTTCACAAATTCATAAAACTGAGCATTTTTTAATAAAATGGAGCTATGATTCTAATAAAAATGTGCTACTTTGACAGTTAAAATTGTACAAACGATAAATTTATTAAGGTTATTTTTCTATTTGTTCTATATATGGTTGACATCGATTTGAAGGATCGAAAAATATTGTATCAACTTGATTTAGATGCACGACAATCTCTAACACAAATAGGGAAAAAAGTCAACCTACCAAAAAACGTTGTGCAATATCGAATTAAACGATTAGAAGAAGAAGGAATTATACAAAGATACTATACAATTATTGACACCTTCAGACTAGGATATATAAGTTTTCGAATATACTTCACCTATCAGTATACCACAGCGAATCTACAGAAAGATATTATAGAATTTTTTGTAAATAATAATGACACATACTGGATAGCTTCAACTGAAGGAAAATACAATCTTGTTGTCATATTATGGGTCAGGGATCCTTGTAGATTCTATATGTTATGGCAGAATAGTTTGAAAAAATTTCGGGATTATTTTCAAGTCAAGGAGTTTTCTTTTTATTTTCAACTATTTCATTTTCACAATTCATATCTTTTAGAGGATTATGATAAAAAAGACCGTAATAAATATGAGGTCATCGGTTGCGGTGAAAAAATCCATGCCGACGAATTGGACCTTAAAATCCTTAAGACAATAGCTCCTGATGCACGAATGCCAATAACTGTTATCGCAAAAAAGGTAGATTCAACAATACCTACGGTAACTGCACGGTTGAAAAAATTGAAAAAAACAGGCATCATTCAAGGGTTCAGAACAGAATTTAACATTTCAAAGCTTGGTTATCAACAATTTAAAGTTGATATTGACCTGAAAGATTATAGTAAAATCGATGCGATAACAAATTATCTAAAACAAAATCCTCATTTGTTTTATATAACAAAAACTGCTGGGCATGCAGATTTAGAGCCTACATTCCGCGTTCAAGGTTTAAACCAAATGCATGAGATTATGGATGACCTGAATAGAAGATTTCCAGGTACTATAAAGAATTACAATTATTTTTATGTTACAGAAATGCATAAATTAGATTACATGCCAGTATCTTTTTAAATATCATAAATTCGCCGTTTGTTTTTCACTGTTTTATATTTACTCTTTTGGCTCCGTGGTTCTTCTATGGATATAGTTATAATAATGAATATGATAATCTTGTATTATGCATAGACGTGCAGGAAACAAACCACAACTCATGGTTCTTGGTGTTCTTTTATTCCTGGTTCTATTCATTACCGGGTGTGTGAATAATCAGGGGTCTCATAATCAACAAACTACCGATCGTGAAAGTAAAATTCCGTCTGATATAGCAAAAGTAACACCAGAAACAGATGTTAATCCACCTCGAGTCTATTCAGATGAATGGAATGAGCCTGTTCCCCTAACTTCATCTATAAACACAGCCGGAGCAGAGGATTCTGCGTATATCCTGCCCGATGGTAATACCTTGTATTTCTTTTTTACACCGGATGTTCGTGTTCCTGTGGAAAAACAGGTTCTTGATGATGTGACTGGAATTTATATCGCAATAATGGAAAATGGCACATGGAGAAATCCAAAACGGGTTGTCTTGCAGGATCCAGGGAAGCTTGCATTGGATGGTGCTGAATTTGTCCTAGGTAATACGATGTGGTTTGCTTCAGCTAGAGAGGGATACACAGGAGTGCATTGGTTTACCGCAGAATTTCAGAACGGAAAATGGAGCAACTGGAAAAACGCAGACTTTAATCCTGCGTACAACGTTGGTGAGCTGCATATAACAAGTAATGGGACTGAGTTGTATTTTCATTCAGAGCGAGACGGTGGAAAAGGTGGACTTGATGTCTGGGTTTCTAAAAAAGAAAATAATGAATGGCATGAGCCTGAAAATGTTGCGGCAGTAAATACACCAGGTGATGAAGGATGGCCTTTTGTGAACACGGACGGAACTGAATTATGGATTTCACGAGAGTATGGATTGTGGAGGTCAAAAAAGGTTGCTGGGCTTTGGACAGAACCTGAACTTGTTATCTCGCCTCTGGCAGGTGAATGTTCGCTTGATGCTAAAGGTAACATTTACTTCACCCATCATTTTTACAAAGATGATGCAATGATTGAAGCTGATATCTATGTCGCGTATAGAAAATGATTTTTTTTTGATATTATTATCAACCTAATAACGTAGTTGTTATCTGTCGATGGTCTTAGATAAAAAAATAAAGTGCTTATTTTTCGAGTAATCCATACCCGGTTTCCATAAGCTCTGTAAGCCGTGAAATAAATCGGGCAAGCGGACCACCATCAACTAAGCTATGATCAGCTGCAATGGTGACATGGAGAAAGTCACGAATAAGGATCTTATCATCAACCACCCCTGGTTTCTTCATGATCCCCCCAACAGCAACGAGCGTTGCAATCGGGCCGCCCATCCCGATCACCCACCCTGGGAACCGACCTTTCATCCCAATCGAAGTCACTCCAACAGTCCCCAGATGCTTCTTTTTTAACAGACCTTGTCGTCTCATCAAACGAAGACCAAGTTTCTTAATAAATATAGGGGCATGAATCACCATTTTCTCCAGACGAGTCAGATTCTCCCCAAGCACCTCAATCGTTGGATCAATTGCTTGAGATTGTACCTGCCGTATTTCCCTAGTGATTTCAACAACAGTTTTCGTGTTTGCCCTCCGGACAATATATGCAAGAGGCCGACTTTCACCATTTATCTCACGTTCGATCGGCATAGGGATATCAACATCATCAAAGAACACGATTTTTTTCCGACCCAATCGATATGCGTTCACCTGTTTATGTTCGTGGGCTGCTTGACCGACACATTTAATGATCCAACCGGTAAACGAAATATCCTCTTTTCCTTTTAACGCTTTGATGGTCTCACGAGCATCAGTCACATCAATCTCAAGCAACGCGTATACGTTCAAGCGTCGTTTCCCCTCTTGAGAAACAACTACAATATCCTGACGAGCTTTCGAAAACGGTTTTATCTCATACGACCCTATTCGATTCATAGAACCATACCATCGATACTCATCTGATTCAAATACTTTTTCGCAGGAACCATTATTACCCCCCTCCTCCGTACGCATTCTTCCATCTATGAAAAAACAACCACTCCTTGTCATTGAACACTGCGAACCAAAACTTTCGGAATGGCTGCTGCTTGAATACAAACACGCGGTGAAACTCTGGAAAGGTCATCTTATCTTCACGAGAGTACCGAACAAAAAAACAAAACAAATCCTCCAGAAGCTTGGCCAGGTTGAAAAAGAAAAAGCAAAAGATGTGTTTTCCAACAAAAAATGTATTATCCTTGATCCTCAAGCAAAGAAACCTCTCACGCCAAATGATTGTTCACGTTGTCATGTAATCATTATCGGCGGACTTCTCGGCTATGAAAAACCACAAGGACGCACAAAAAAAATGATCAGCGACAAATCAGATTTTGAAACACGACACCTTGGAAAATTCCAACTCTCCATCGATGGAGCGGTGTTTGTCACAAAAGCAATATGCCTGGGTCTGAACCTCAAAGATATAGAAATCGCCCGAGAAATAGAAATCATCCATGATCAAATTCATTCTACCATACTACCGTTTGGATATCCCATCATTGAGAATAAACCCGTCATTACGCCTGGGCTTGTGAAGTATTTAACCAGGCAATGACGAACGTTGTTTTTGTCCTCTTAGAGAACCAAGTTTTTTATAACTACAATATTTAAATAATACGAAGACCATTATCTTTAAAACTTGAGGGTGAGGTAAATTATGAAAAACGAAAAGAAAATATTCTCAATCGT
>CAYGVY010000025.1:0-11731 GCA_964353435.1 uncultured Thermoplasmatales archaeon
GCTCCTCAAGGAATCTGATCTTGTGTCTCTTCACGCAAAAGTTACTGGAGAAAACGTTGGAATGATTGGCGAAAAAGAAATTAAATTGATGAAACCAACTGCCTATTTTTTTAATACTGCTCGAGCAGCACTTGTTGATGAAGATGCGCTTTTTGAGGCGTTGAAAGAAAAGCGCATAGCTGGAGCCGGTCTCGATGTTTTCGGGTCAGAACCAGTTGATTCCGATAACCGTTTTCTTGTATTAGATAATGTGACGGTGACACCTCATGCGGGTGGATCAACGTTTGATGCTGAGATTCGGCAGTCGTTAATGATTGCTGAAGATATTGAAAAATACTTGAACAAGAAAAAGCCAAAGTTTTTGAAAAATCCCGAGGTTCTTAAAAGGTGAAAGTTATGAGTCGGTACGTTTTAGCATTGGATTTTGGTCATGGGGGCGGGAAGGCTCTTTTTTTAGATCTTGATAGTGCAAATCGTTTTTTATCCTATACGGAATGGGAGTATTATTCCCCAGAGGGAGACAGCTATCGTAAAGAATTTGTTCCTGATGAGTTTTTTGACACATTTTGCCGTATGGTAAGAGACTTGGTAAAGAAACACAAGATAAAACCTGAGGATCTTGTTGGAATTAGTACAGCGAGTATGAGACATTCCAATGTTTTTTTAGACAAGAATGGAAAAGAAGTGTATGCTGGTCCGAATACCGATATCAGGGGTCTGTTTTATCAGGATGTTGTTGAACAAGAGGTTAAACTTGATCTCTATAAAGCAACTGGTCAGGGGCCTCCGTTGATGTATATGCCTACACGTTTACTATGGTTCAAAAACGAGAAACCAGAGGTTTTCAAAACTATACACTATGGACTGAATATCGGCGATTGGTTGACTTATAGGCTTAGTGGTGTTATCGCGACTGAGCCATCTCTTGCATCTGCGACGATGTTGTTTGATGTAGAAAAAAAGAGATGGTTATCTGATGTCCTTGATACGCTGGGTTTAAACAGTGTTAATCTCCCTGAAGTTCACCAAGCGGGGGAGCACATTGGTGGGCTTACAAGTTACGTAGCAAAAAAGATGAATTTGAAAGAGGGCACTCCCGTTGTTATGGGTGGTGGTGATACCCATCTTGGTTTACTTGCATGTTCAGCGGTTAATGATGGTGACATTGGTGTGGTTGCCGGTACTTCAACACCAATTATGATGGTATTATCAAAACCAGTTGTTGATGAGGAGCGGAGGATTTGGACAGGTTGTCATATTCTCCCCAATAAATGGGTATTAGAGGGTAACGGTCAGATGGGTGGTCTCTCGTATCAGTGGCTGAAGGATAATTTTGAGAGTTTGCTAGGGAAGACTGAACTGGAAACTTATGCTTACATGGAAAAGCTTGCATCAAAAGTTCCTCCGGGATCTGATGATATGATTGCATCTCTTGGCGCAGAGATCTTTAATATCAATGAGCTAAACATTGTAAGACCAGGGATATTTACGTTTCAGCAGCCAGGACATCCGATGAATACGAACCCTGTGACGTTTGGTCATTTTATAAGAGCAACGCTTGAGAATGTTTCATATGCTATCCGAGGAAACATTGAGCAGATGGAGTCAATTGCAAACAAAAAAAACGATGAATTGAAGGTTACAGGTGGGATGAGTAGAAGCAGTTTGTGGTTAGAGATATTATCTGGGGTAACTGGTAAAAAGGTGATAACAGCAAAAGTAGAAGACGGAACATTGATGGGTTGTGCAATGTGCGCGGCTGTTGGATCAGGAATTTACCATGATTTTGAAGATGCGATAAAAGAAATGGTTGAGTTTAAAAAAGATGTAACACCTGAAGAGGGGTCAGTAGAGATTTATAATAAATGTTATAACAATTGGAAAGAATGGTATAGTAGAATAGGTAACTTGTAGAAAAACATAGGGGGCGAGACGAGATGGAGTATGAGGAACTTAGGAAACAGGTTGTAGACGTCGGGTTGAACATGTACCGAAGAGGGTTAACGCATGAGACTTCCGGGAACATCAGCTGCCGTGTCCCGAAGAAAGAGAAAATACTCATTACGCCGAGCAATGTGCCCTATGAGGTGATACAACCAAAAGACATTATGCTTGTGAATTTTGCTGGTGAAGCTGAAGAGAGTGGCAGGAACCCTTCTTCAGAAACACCATTTCACCTGCTGATCTACAAGAATAGGGCGGATGTTGGGGGAATTGTACATAGTCACTCGGTATATGCACTTGCGGTTGCCGCAAGCAGGAAAACCGTCCCTGTGTTCCTCGATGAAATGTTCTCAGAGATCGGTGGCGAACTCGTTGTTTCAGACTACGCCCTCCCAGGAAGCCAAGAGCTTGCTTCGAATATCCTCGAAAAATTAGGGGATAAGAATGCTCTGCTTCTCGCGAACCACGGAACAGTGTGCTGCGGGAAAGATTTAGAAGAAGCATTTTTGGTGGCAGAAACTGTAGAAAAAATCTGCAGAATTTTCGTTCTATCCTCGATGCTCGGTGGTGTCTATCCACTCCCTGAAGAAGGAATCGAATACCAGCGCATGATGTATGAGATGAAAAAGGAGTTTTGAACTGTCTATTCTTTCGAACGCATGAGTTTCATCATCGAGGGAAGACCTTTCAGTTTCGCTATGGTTTTTTCAGAGAATAAACTTTTAAATGTCGTAAGGAATCGCTCGTATTTATCAGCTCTAAAGGGGTACCAGTTAATATCCTTGGTTTTCTTCCCTTTCTCGATGATCACTGCTTTGATGTTTGAGAAGGTGTGGAGGCCATACGGGCCATGGTATCTCCCGAAACCGCTCTGTTTTACACCACCGTAGGGAAGGTTAAAGTTTGCTTGCACCATAAGTGCATTATTGATTGAGACACCTCCCGTGATGATTGCTCTTGAGACTTGTACGGCTTTATCTCGATCTTTCGTCCAAACGCTCGCATTTAACCCATACATAGAATCATTCGCGAGTCGAACAACTTCAGCCTCATCAGTAAACTTCATCATACAAATGACAGGTCCGAACGTTTCCTCTCTCATAATTTTCATAGAATGATTCACGTCCATGATCACCGTTGGTTCAAAAAACAGGGTTTTATCTTTTCGTTTTCCCCCCGAGAGAATCTTCGCGCCTTTTTTCACTGCGTCACTCACATGATCTTCAACGATTTTAATTTGATCTTCTGATGCCATACACCCAATATCGAACTCTCCTTTTGTATCCCAACCCTGTTTTATGTTTTTCACATTCTCCACGACTCGTTTCACAAACTCATCGTACACCGACTCCTGTACGTAAATCCTCTCAAGTGAAACACAGACCTGACCGCAATTGAACAGACTCCCCCATACCGCTGCGTTCACCGCTCGTTCAAGGTTTGCATCCTCGAATACGATCATCGGGTCTTTCCCACCGAGCTCAAGCTCCACGGGTATAAGATATTTCGCTGCTTTCTCCAGGATGACTTTCCCGGTCGCAGTGCTCCCCGTAAAAAATATTTTATCAGGTTTCCCTTCGATGAGCGTATCACCAATCTCGCTTCCTTTCCCATATACAAAGGTGACAACACCGGGTTCAAAACCACTTTCTTTAAAGATTTTTTCCATGAGCATCCCGCTATACGTAGCTATTTCAGATGGTTTGTAAATCACCGTATTACCTGCGAGAACCGCAGAGACGATAGGAACAAGAGAAAGCGTGAACGGAGCGTTCCACGGAGCAACAATAAGCACGGTACCGAGAGGTTCATAGAACACGTATGATTTTTTCCCCATCAAGGCAATTGGTGTCTTGATTTTTTTATCAGAAAGGATAGATTCTGCATTCCTCTCATAATACTTTATGCAATCAAGGACGGGGAATATTTCCATGAGTAGTGCTTCGCTTTTTGTTTTTCCAAGATCTGCTGATAACCCTTCAACGATGGATTCCATGTGGTCTACAATGTATCGCTTGATTTTCCTGATTTCTTCCATCCTCTGCTCAATGGTTGTTTTCCGAAATGTGAGGGACTTCTCCCGGGCTTTTTCGTAAGCATCGAAAATATGTTGAGTTGACCATGTCTTTTTTACACCGAGTTCCTCACCTGTTGCAGGGTTCACCATTACAATTTCTGACATCAATAATGCTAAAATGAAGAGTTATTAATAATTTATTGTTTTATTCGAACAAATGGTTATTCTCGAATAATTACCGAAGGAGATCCAAAAGGTGCCCGTTCTGTTTCAAATCCAGAGAGAAAAAGATCGTCGATATCTTCACAAATCAACGCAGCGCGCAAATCTCGTCGTTGAAATCCTAACTGGATATTAAAGAATGATAACCTCTTAACATATCGGCAAAAAAATCCGTACGCTGGTGGCGGTCCAGGATGAATATAGGGTGGATCTGGATATACTCCATTGCTCTCTCTCAGCTCAGGAATGTCCCGATAGGTGAAAATCCTTCGACCACCACCTCTGCAAATGATTGTGACATTGTGGAAGGTAATGTTGCCTCCGACGTAACTCCCAGGAACAGCTGTGATACTCGATGCTTTCTTTCCTGCAATCGACGTGAGATGACTTATCGAAATATTTTGTATCTTCCCGACTGATTCGCTTTCTGGTGATCGGAGGCGATCCCCTAGCCGAATGAAGATTGGATAATTGACATGTATCAAGGTGATATCAGAGGCTGTCACACTATCAATCACCCCACCATCAACCGAGATAATCGAAATCCCTGCATACGACGGTAAATTCGGTGAATTATACACAATACAATTTCGATAGATAATATTACGGAAATTACCCACCGACTCCGTACCAATCTTCAATGCATTGATGAACGTAGAGAGAAGACAGTTCTTAACGGTTATATTTTCACAGGAACGTTTGTATCCTAGTATATAGGAACTTTTTATCGCAATCGCATCATCAAGGGATTTGATCTCGCAGTCTGTAATGGTAACATTGTGACAGCACACGGGATCGATGCCATCTACGCGAACCTCTCGTGCAATATACCCCATGATGATGACGTTATCGCACCCTGCAATGAAGATAGCTTCATCTGGGGCATGAGTAATCGTGATATCTTTGATGAAGACGTTTGTACAGGATTTGAATGCAAGAGGTTTCGGACCACGTTGAAAAATCGTATCGTTTATCTGATAAAAAATCGTGCTCAAAATCCATCCAAATGGTGGTGGAAATGTTCGATTAATAAAAGGCCAAGGTTCGAAGGCATCATTTCCATCAATCGTCCCTGGACCAAGAACACCGACATTCGAAAGATTCTCTCCCCAGATGAGACTTCGATGGCAATAACTTTGTGAAGTATCCTGATACTTGGCCCATGGGTTGTTTTCTCGTGAATCATATTTGGTCATATCCCGAGTACCTCGAAGCACCGCCTCAGAATCTAAATAAAGAGTGACATTAGTTTTCATGTGCAAAGAACCTGAGAGATAGATGCCTGGTGGGACGTACACAATGCCGCCGCTTTGATTAGCACACGCTTCGATGGCGGCGTTAATCGCAACGGTATCTGACGTTTTACCATCACCGACTGCCCCGTAATCTTTGACATTGAATATTGGTACTATTGATGGTACTCTCTCAGGCAATTCAGAGAGAACAAAGTCATATACTTCACGTGGCCCGCTAAAACTACTCTCATTAATAGTCATACCACTCGTAATGCTTTGAGCGTACCATAGGTCCCTGAAACAATCTTGAATAATGTACCATATTCCCGTAGAAGCGTCTTTGACGAACGTCATGGTTCCTTTCCGAGTTATCAAGAGGGTACAACTTTCGTTTTTATCCTCCCCAAGAAATGGCTCTTGGGAGTCATGAAAACGCATGATACCATATCCAGAAATTACTAAAGAATAATTCAAATCCACCTGAACTTCCCGAGTGCTACAATTTTTACAAATCAACGTTGCCGAAAGATTCTTACCCTCGAGTTCAGGTTTTTCTTTTTCATTTTTTTCTGGGGCAAACAAACTTATGGTATCGAACTTCATAATAGATGCAGTAGCAGTCGACTCAACATAGGATTCTCCAAACCTCCACAATGTCAACGGTTCTTCGAATTTAATAAAGAGATCCTCTACTGAATAATCAGTCGTATGATAATACACCCATCCGAAATCTGAGCCACTCTCTTCTGTGAAATTCCAATAATTGATTAAACCGTGCGTAAGAGTAGCCTGCCAGTGATTAAAAAACGACTCTGGTATACGAAATCCATCTCGTATCGTCAATACCTGGGAAATGAACTGCTGACCAGAGAATCCATCAGCCCAGGGAACATTTGATTCACCAGTATAGAGCCGTCTCACTTCCCGTTCAACATCCCCATACTTCAGTAAGTATCCCCATTCATTATTGGTTTGTATCGTCTGCCCTGTGAGTACTAGATTAGAAAATATTAACGTAAGGAACATTAACACGAGCCCAATGATTATTATTTTTTTCATATGATTGTCACACAGAGAAAATTCAATTTTTATATCTGTTTTTTTCTTTTTGATATCCTTTCAATAACAATAGAGACAACTACCAATATAATTGCGACGATTGTTAGATAAACCCCTGTCGAAAGACCCCACGTCGCCGAAAGATTCACATCTTCGTCACTCTGCGGCTGGAGCACCGTAATCGTCCCTGAGCCTTGCAAGCTTCCTAACCCAACAGCACTTAATTCAGAGAACCCATACGTAAATATACCGACCGCACAGACAAGCAAAACAATACTCATAACAGTGAGACCAAACGCTAGTTTTTTATGCTTCCGAATAACGATGCTACCCAGAATAATACAACACGTGATAATAACTAACAGTAAGACCGCTAAAAGAAAAAGAGAAAATTCAGCAGGAATATTCGCTCGCACTAACTCTGTAGAGACTCCAACTGTTGTCGTCGTCACAATAGTTTGAGTAGTCAGATATGCATTTGTCAATCGATTTGCGACAGGAGTTGTAGCAACACCAGAAAGGCCCCACCACGGCATGATCACTGCGACGATACAAAGTGAAACGCCACATAGTTTCAAGAAGGAAGCAAGAGTGCATTTTTTTAAAAAAAACAGAATGATCCCACCTCCTGTTAGGAGGAGCGCCACGATCATCGTAATCAACGGATACACCGGTTCTATGATCGTCACAAGTTCCGTGGTTTCATTCCTCAACACATCTACGTGTTTCTCCCCAATGCTCTTCCCATCGGACGACGCTTGTATCAAATAATTCCCTACCGGAATAGAAAACGATACAATACCATTAGCATCAGTTGTTTTTTGTACAGATTTTACTTCTCTGGTGACATCGATTGCTATATTCGATATCTTACCTCCTCTGGAGTCAAAAACAGTGGTTGTAAGTTGGAACATCGGAGAAAATTCCATCTTAATGCTATCATCATCCCTAACCTGAACCGTCATTTCGTCTAGGAATGTTTTGTAGGAAATCTGAATACTGTATTGCGCTTCAGGAAGATTTGTAAAAAGATAAGCACCCGGCTTAACCTCTTGTGATAAAATCTTCGTTGGTATCTCCATCTCCTCACTCGTTGCAATAGGGGTAATAGAAATTCCTGGTGGAAGTCCGAATTTATCTTTTACAAACAGCTGCAAATCAAAGAGAGTAGCCTGAAAATGTTCCTCTTTGTGAAAGGTACCTAGACGAAAAATCTTTTCAAAAAGATTAAAACCATTATAGAGTAATTTGAAATCATATAGTCCTTTTGGGGCAATAATTACGCTTTCCCCTTTACTATTAGTATAATTCTCTTCAACAGAGACATTTCCAATGGAAAGGACACAACGGCAATTCGAAACGCTTTGATTGTATTGATCGGTAACACTGATGCTCAACTTTTGTTGGTCCGAACACACCACATCAGCTTTCGTATCTCCTTTAATCATGATAGGTATTACTCCCACATAGTTACTTTTCAGACCAGATTTTATATAGATTTTAACGACGTACGTTCCCGGAACAAGTTGAGGAAAACGTATTTTCTTGTAAATGGAGATGTCACTCCAATTAAAAAGTTCTAAGATACTTCGAATACTGATGTTCTCCAAATCAAGATTAAACTCTCCTACAAGCGATATTCTACTACATACGCCAGATGATATGAGATTTCCATTATGATACAACTCTGCGTAAGTATAAGAAAAATTTTTTCCAGAAGCAGCTGAAATGAGAGAACCAAGGGGGAAAGATCGCGCTAAATGGGTAAATACCGTGAGACTGTATGTTTTTTCTTCCGTTTCGGTACCGCTTACACTACCATTCAGAAGTGGTCGGTATTTTACGAGTGATTGGAAGATGATTGCTTCATTTTGTACATCCTTATAACTATTAATTTCGGTGGTAAAGAATTCACCATCGAACTCGACTAGTAAATCAGAAGGAATAGAAAGATCAACGGAACCATCAGAATTATACGCATTACGAAGACAACCCATGCCAGAGGAATACGCCTGCAATCCCGGGATATCGACTTCTTGTTTTTGACTGGCTTTTATCTGAATACCATCTTGTTCATCCGTCCCAGACTTTATCACATTGGTTGACGAAAAAATCAGGGCATGCGCTTTCCCTGTTTCACCATTATCTGCAGAGACCCATGGACAGCTTCCTAAATCAGCATTATCCTCTACTGAAACAAGCCATTCCAATTCTGTTGATGTCGGATTGGTATCCGCTGCGACTGCCTGTGTAGTACCATCAATATCATAATAATGAATGTAGGGTAAGATTTCACCGGTGTTTAAGAAAGTGTTTGCTTCACTCCGTGTTTTAAACCCACTCGTAAACGCATATTCTCCATCTACCTTTTCAACATTAGCCACAGTAATATCTTTTAAAACCTCATGTTTAACTTGAACACAAATTCGTTTGATATCTATTGGAGAATAATAATATTTGTAGATATCGGTTGTTTTCGCGCTCTCACGGGAATTGGTACTGACAATACCAAATTGCACCATTAAGTTCCCATCGACGAAAATCTCGTTTGATAGCAGCTTCATCCGAGTCGTGATCGTATCTTGGCCAATTGGTAAACTAGCATCTCGATATTGAAAACAGAATGAAGCAAGTCGATCCCAATATCGATAGCTAAAATCTTTCTGTCCTTTGCTTTGTCTGAAAATCATCTGAGTGCCATACTCAGTCATCATCATCCCTTGGAGGCCCACACCGTAGATACAATATCCCTCATCAGTTATTTTATAATAATCAAAATCAGCTTTCTGCCCTGGAATCGGTTCGTAATAGTAATGGGTTTTTTCTACCTGGACATGATCTGGATAATTCGCTGGGCTTGTTTCTTTATCAGTATAGTAGAGGTAGTAATCTTCTTTCCCCGTCGCATTCTCTGGGATGAGGAAAACAAGACTACATGCCTTGATATGACTGTCATCAGTAAAATTCATGTCATAAATCTGCGATTCGAGTACTTGCCACTGGTTTCCATCCCAGCAGCAGACACGGATAGAGCTTTGATTTTCCGAGAGTGTCCAACAGTTGTTCTCAAATGATACTCTGATGTCGATGGGTTGGAATTTTGCAGAAGCAAGTTGTGTGGATATCGGTAGGTTGATTTCTTGCCGAAATAACCAGTTCTTGTCCCACCAGGTTATACCTTCTTGAGATGCGACGGGAGGACATATAGATGAAAGTAAGAGAATAAGAAGAATTCCATAGACAATTGTCTTAAGTTGGGTCATACTCAATCTATTTCCTTCGATCCTCTCAATGAATTAATCTTATTTTATATTTAATAAAGTTACTTGTTTTTACCATTATTATATAGCTTTAACTTATATAAGTAATTTATTACTTTGTATCAACAAAAAGAGAAAAAATACTCCCTAAGAGAAAACAGAATAGCAAAATAGTCCAAATTCATTGCCAAAATTTAATTCATTATAAATTACTAATTGATGCAGTTTCATGACAAAATTTTAAGTAGAGAGGATACTTATAATTCTCTGGTGGGCAGAAGAATGCAGGATATCAAAGTAATGAAGAGGAAGGATTCTAAACAATTTTTTGAAGGAGACGAACAGTGCAATCTCTATATGAAGACAGAGAAAATAATATTTGGTACATCATATCTGGAACCGGGAAGAGAAGGAACGATAGACCCTGGTCATAAGTACGGTGAGGAGATTTTTTTTGTCGCTAAAGGCACTGTGACCTGCCAATTTTCGAAACTCTCGAAACAGTTAGAAGAGGGTGATGCAGTGATTATTCCGATAGGAGAACCTCATAAACTTATCAATAAGAGTAAAGAATCTGTGCTGGTGTGTTGGGCGTTGGCACCCCCAGATAGTTAATATTGATCAACAGGTGATAACCTATGGAGTATATCTTAAGTATTGATGCAGGTACTACAGCATTTAAGACATCTCTTTTTGATGAAAACGGGAGATTGTTAGGAATTTCTACGCGAGAATATGAATTGTTGACTCCCACAGCATTAGCTGTTGAACTACCAGCGGAGACATTTTGGAACGCTTGTAAATGTGGGATAAAAGATATATTGAAGAAAACAAAAGTGAAAACTGAGGATATACGAGCATTAGGGCTTTCAGTTCAAGGGGAAACCTTATTGATGATTGATAAAAAAGGAAATCCCCTCAGAAATGCAATAATTTGGTTGGACAACAGAGCACAGGAGGAAGCAGAGGTTTTATCTAAACAGTTTGATGTGGATGGTTTATCATATAAAACCACGGGACAGGTAAAGATCGTTCCTACGTGGCCTGCATCTAAGATTTTTTGGATTCGAGAACATGAAAAAAATATTTTTGATAGGGTTTACAAGTTTCTTCTGTTGGAGGATTATCTTATTTATAGAATGACGGATGAATTAGTAGCAGAAGGTTCTTTGCTTAGTTCAACAGTCTATTGGAATATTTCTACGAAAAAGTATTGGGATGAAATGTTAGAATATTTGTATGTATCTGTGGATCAGTTGCCCGCAGTGAGAGAATCTGGTGAGGCGGTAGGAGAACTTAAATCTGAGGTTGCAAGAGAATTAGGTTTATCAAGAAATACTGTTGTATCAACTGGTGTGTTAGATCAAGCTGCAGGTGCAATTGGTGTTGGAAACATCAAGCCTGGTACTTTTTCTGAAAACACAGGTGCTGCTTTAGCTATCTGTGCGACGCTACAGAAGCCAATTTTCGACAAACAACGCAGAATGCCGATTCATTATCATGGTATTCCAAATACGTACATGGCACATACTTTTACAACCGGGGGCATGGTGTTACGATGGTATCGAGATCAATTTTGTAAAGAAGAGATGAGCGTTGCTAAAAAGAAAGGAATTGATCCTTACGACATTATTGGACAGGAGGTGGAAAACGTACCACCTGGATGTGAAGGATTAGTGATGTTACCCCATCTTCAGGGGGCGATGGCACCCGAGGCAAATCCCAAAGCTAAAGGAGTCTTCTATGGGTTTTCCTTAAAACACACCAAACCGTATTTTGCTCGAGCGATCATGGAGGCTATCGCATGTATCGTACGAAGAAACATCGATGTGTTAGAAGAACTTCGCATTCCGGTAAATGAAATACGAGTACTTGGGGGCGGTGCAAGAAGCGACATCTGGAATCAAATTAAAGCAGACATTACAGGGAAAACCATTCTTCGCACTGAAAACGAAGAGGCCGCATGCCTTGGTGCAGCTATTCTTGCGGGGAAA
>CAYGVY010000026.1:0-11450 GCA_964353435.1 uncultured Thermoplasmatales archaeon
TAGCGTGCTCTGAGTTCTTTGATGTGTGTTCTCATACTTACTTCCCTTTCCAATATAGATATAGATAGGATACAACGAAAACAAATCCTGAGACAAGGACTACAATTGCGGTAACATCCCCGCCTTTAAGTTCATATCCGGATGAGACGTCGAAGAATAGCGGGGTAAAAACAGCGCTCCAGATTGCTGCAATAAACCCGTAATATCCTGCTTTATAACTAATGGATATTGTCCGTTCATCTTTTCCTGGAAATCCTTTTTGTACATTCCTTATTTTGTCCCATATTATGTACATCGCTAAACCAACGAGTACTATGGCTATACCAACGAGTCCGATTTGATTCAATTCGATTTCTCCTGTACCCATTAGATAAAAAAATAGGGTCAACAGCACTCCAGCAACAACTACAGTTGCTACAATAATTTCTTTTTTCCCTTTCATATTGTTTCACCTCTGATGTTTGTGTGTTAGTGATAACTTTTTATTTCTTATCTCTAACATTATGTTATTTATATATAACATTTACTATTTATATTTTTCTATTACACATAGACCTAAAAAGGGCAATTCAAAAGAAATTTTAGGTTCCAATATTTCATTCAAAACATAAAATAGACAGTGCAGAGGGATGAGATTTGAACTCACATACATCGTTAAATAAAAGTTCTAATTACTTTTATAAATTATATAAAATAAACTTATGATCCCGTAAAGCATGTATAGTACGACAATGCTGCTCCTCTATTTTAATGTGGATGGATAGTATTTAATATATTGTTATATCTATGACAGAATAGTTGATTCAATCTCATAAATCTCGTGAAAAAATGAGGACGTCGTTTACTCCGGAGCTTGTTGCTCCCTGCGGTATGAATTGCAACGTATGCAGCGGGTACCTTGCGATACAACATGATGTGAAAAGCAAGGGAATTCGGATGTCATACTGTACAGGGTGCCGACCGCGCGACAAGAAATGTGCGTTTCTTAAAAAAAGATGCTCACGTCTTCTGAATCATACCGTACAATTTTGTTATGAATGTCCAGAGTACCCTTGTGAAAACCTCAGACATATCGATACGAGATATCAAACGTTTTTCCGGATGAGCCTTCTTGAAAATCTTATATATATCAAAAAAAATGGGATGGAAAAATTCCTCAAAACGCAAGAAGAAAAATGGCGCTGTCCAAGCTGTGGAGGAGCGCTGTGTTGTCATAATGGTCTCTGTTTTCATTGTAATATAGAAACCTTAAAAACAAAGAAAAAATTGTATCGATGGGAAGATGACTAGAAAACATGTATCGTTCTGCGGGTACAGATGCGATTTGTGCCCTGCACATGTGAGAAATGTAGACAAACTAGCTAATAGGGCAACGATTAGGGAAGGATGGAAAACCTTTTTTGGTTTTGATGTTTCTGAAGATAGAATCAAATGTGTTGGATGTAATGCAGAAGGGTTTCATTTGGATACTGACTGCGCTGTCCGACCTTGTGCTGTAGAGAAACACGTCCGCAATTGTTCGTTCTGCGGTCTCTTCGAATCCTGTGATACATTGCGATCGCGGGCTGATATACTTGATGAACCAAAAAAGAAATTTACTGGAAGAATTTCAAAGAAGGAGTATAAATTATTTTTTCGTCCATATGAAGGAAGAAACGAACTTAAAAAACAAAGAAAAAGTAAGGTAATATAATGGTTTATAAACGGAAGTCGTGGCAGGAAAAACTTGCTGATAGAATAAATTTACCGAAAATTTTGAAGTTACAAAAAACATTCCCCTGTTATAGCACTGTTCATAAAATGGGTGCTGAGGCAGGCGATGACGTTGTTCTTGTGAATCCCAGTGAAGTCATTGCACTTATGAAACAGGTTCCAAAGGGAAAATTGATTACTGTTGTTGAGATCTGTAGGACACTTGCGGAAAAACATAAGGTGAAAGGGTGTTGTTCTCTTACCGCGGGTATTTTCATCATGACTGCTGCAAATGCTGTCGCGGAAGCAGCACAAGAAGGAAGACAATTAAAAATTCTATACTGGCGTACTCTGAAGGCGAATGGAGAGCTGAATGAAAAATATCCTGGTGGGACGCTCGCTCAGAAAAAGTTTCTTGAACAAGAAGGATTTACCGTAGAAAAAAAAGGAAAGAAATTTATTGTAAAAGATTTTGACAAATATGTAATTGAGGTGAAAAGATGAATCAAAATGAATGTTGTCCGAAATTTGATCCGGCACCTTGGAATGGGAAGCTCTTTGAATGGAATGAGAAGAAATTCATGAAGGATCGTGTATTCACATTTTTTTACATCCCTATGAATTTTGGTAGGGTGATGAAGAAACTTGATGAAAAAGTAAGGGATGCTCAAGCGACAATATCTGACGGGATGTGCTTGTCGGTTCATACATCCAAGTGGAATATGGATTTGTATCTTGCGGTTGATCAGGAAATTCCCGGTGCAGAGA
The DNA here is from genome assembly GCA_964353435.1 of uncultured Thermoplasmatales archaeon. GTDB lineage: Archaea > Thermoplasmatota > E2 > DHVEG-1 > DHVEG-1 > SM1-50. Next base: position 2,461 of record CAYGVY010000026.1, read on the forward strand.
ATATGACATTGAGCGGGAAATTCCTCAGTAAAGTCTATGAAGGCTCTTTTCAAGATACAGGGAAATGGTGCAAAGATTTTGAACAATTCGCTCAGAGTAAAGGCGTGACGATTTCGAAATGGTACATGTGGTATACGACGTGTCCGAAATGTGCTAAAAAATATGGGAAAAATTATGTAGTGATTGTGACTCAAGTCACATAGTTTTCCCTAAAGAGCAGAACCTATGATGCCAAAGGTAATCATTCATAATTCCATCAGTATAGATGGTTCTCTTTCTTCTTTTGAACCAAACATGGAATTGCATTATGAACTTGCTGAAAAGTATAAGCCAGATATTCATTTGATCGGTTCAAACACCATAACAGCAGGCATTGAACTATATGGGGGTGGTGTTCCTTTAGAGGAATCAACTGACTTTGAAAAACCAAAGCGGAACAAAAACCTTCCATTATGGGTTCTCATCGATACCAAAGGAAAATTGGAAGGAATGCTACATACATGCAGACGTTTTGAAATGTGCCGGGATGTTATCGTATTGGTGTCACAGACAACGCCACATCGGTATCTCCACTATCTGGATGAACGGCATTATGACCATCATTGTGTCGGCCATGATTCTGTTGATGTGCGACAAACATTGAAGCTTCTCTCCAAGGAATATAATGCGAAAACTATTTTGACTGATACCGGAAGAATTCTTGGGAATATTCTGTTGAATCAAGGATTGGTTGATGAGATAAGCTTACTTGTTCACCCGGTCATCGTTGGGAAAAAATCGTATTGCATGTTTAGGGATATCGAGAGATATTTTGAGGTAACCTTAATGAAATGTGAACTGTTAAAAGAACAGTACGTCTGGTTGGTGTATAAGGTAAAGAAAAAAGAGAAGTGTCCTACACATTGAGACGAGGTATCTGATCTTCATTTTCGCAAAAGGTTTTTTGTCGGTATGATTAAATAGCGAGATGATGTTATTTTTTGGTATGAAGAAGTTTGTGTCGATCCTTCTTCTTGGTGTGCTCTCGATGCTGTTTGCGGAGGTATTCTCCGGGGCATCCACACTCTGGTTTCTTGATCCCTGGGGTCTCCTGGTCGCTTACCCGTTGTATCTCGGGCATGCCGTGTTCTTTCTCAATGTAGCGTTTCTCTGGAAAAAAACGTCGCCTCGCCAGCTGTATTTTTTCGGGATGATGTTTGGGTTGTATGAGGCGCTTATCACCAAGGTTCTCTGGTTTGGGTATCCCGGTTCAACCGGTCCTATGATAAGCAGCTTTTTTGGTGTCGCATGGGGTGAGTTTCTCACCTTGGTGTTGTTCTGGCATCCGGTTATGTCATTTATTGTACCGGTGTTTGTGTATGAGGTGTTGAGCGGGGATATTCTTCCAGGTCACGAACGGTTTTTACAAAAGAATTGGAAAACGCTCCTTCTTGTAGTGGTTTTGATTGTCATGGCAGCAAGTTTTCAAAGCAATGGAGCAAAATATGACCTCCTCAGGTCTGTTGGTTCTATGGTAGGATCAATATTGATAGTTGTTCTGTTGCATTTTCTGGTAAAAGGTAAGAATCTGCAGTCGCTTGCGCTTGGGCAAAAGGGAATGGCCGTTGTAATCCTGTTCCTCGTTGTCCTCTATGGTGCGACAACGGCGCTTATTTTCCCGGAACGACTCCCGATAATGGTTCTTCCGTATGTGTTGATTTTCCTGTGGTATCTCGTTGCAGTAGGTCTTCTCTGGATTGATCGATTCACACCGGTGAGTAATCCTCTGAAAAGAAAACTCTTTTCTCAAAGGGACCTAGGGATTTTTGCGGTGCTGGTCGTGGGTGCGACCGTAGTCTGCAGTCTTGTTTCGCAGGTAAGTTACGCTGTTCTTCTTGTTATGTTTGTGTCGCTCATGGGGGCTGGAGTTATTCTCTTTTCCTGGTGTCTTTTTTCTCTAATAAAACAAAGAATTTCTGTAGTAACACCATAAGAAATATATGGTAATCTTCTGTTCATTAACCACATGATGCTGCACCAGACACCAGAACAATTGTACGTAACAATGTTTCGGAAACCTCTAATGAGCCGCATGACATAATCAATAATGGTGATAAAAAATGGAAATGGATTTAGAACTCACTAACACGGAAACAAAAATAAAAAAAGAAATGAAACACTTCATGGCTCTTACCATAATGAGTCTGGCTTTTGGTGCCATGGCAATGGCGTTTGCGATTGCTACTATCACAACGAATGTTTTGGCGTTGACGAAGACGATTTCAAATATGTATTTCATTCTTTTCTCTCTAGTGATTGGGTTTGTTGTAGCATATTTTGCTCTTCGATATGTGATTTCGAGTGCAGAAGTCATGAGTAAATTTGATGAGATACAGGAAGACGAGAACGGTGAAAAAAATCTACCTTCTGAGAGGGTCACTGAACGTATCGTTAAACTCATGGGTTTGTACCGTGAGGAAAAATCACAGATTAAAAGAATGATTCTTGTAAGTAAAATCGCAGGTGTCTGCTTTTTTGCAAATGCATTAATTCAAACCATTATTGTTTTCATAACTTTCAATTCGGGTATGATTGAATTGATTCCTTCAGTAGGAGGGATACTTGTCAGTCTTATCATGGGCTTGGTAGGATTTTATCTTCCCTCTTCTTTTCATAAATACGCGATTTGCTGGGATGATCGGCTTGTAAAAAGTGAAGATGCAGAGAAGAAGATGGCATCGTTCATGGAGGAATCCTAGTGAACAACCGGCGAACCCAATATGAGATTTATTGGGAGATACTGACCTATTGTAAAACACCACGGTCGATTACTCAGATTATCCAGCGGTGTAATTTAAACTCTAAGATCGGCCAGGACCATATAGATTTCCTCGCATCCAAAGGATATCTAGCAAAAACAATGGACGGAACCAGATCTCTTTATACCACTACACCAGCTGCAAAGGGATATGTAGAGATATTCATGAAACTGTATCTTGAGCTCTTCAAGAACAGTCCGGAGTTCAGACTGTAATTACAATGCATGTCAGAAATTCCAAATGATGTTTTTCGTTTAAAAATATGTATACTCCTGTCGGGATCTGAGCGACAATTTACTAGTAAAATATTGGAAACTTAAAAATCCTATTTTTTTGTTATCATATTCTTATTCATCACTGTGAAAAAGTAATAATCGACTGCTTCATCTGGGGAAATGTCAAGTTCTATGGCCTTGCGTCTCATAGATGCAGCCATTGCACCCCCTAGCATTGCAGAAGATTCTCCAACAGTAAGATCGTTAAATTTTTCTTTGAGTTCTTCTGCAAATAATGAAAGCTCCTCTCCATTCGTTGTATGTAGCCAACTATACGTTTCCATTTTTATCTATTCTCCTTCAAACTTCACAATGCTGAAAATATTTTCTCCTTTGATTTTTTCTCTGCCTTTTAAATCTGGCAACTCTACGACAAATGCACATTCAACAATCTTACCTTCTAATTTTTTAACAAGGTTTCTTGCTGCATTCATTGTTCCGCCAGTCGCAAGCAGATCATCAACGATTAAAACTTTGTCCCCTTTGTTAATTGCATCCTTATGTATCTCTATCTTGTCTTTGCCATATTCTAATGAATATTCTTCAGATTCACATTCTGCAGGAAGTTTTCCAGGTTTTCGAACTGGTACAAAACCACATCCTAAGCGATAAGCAAGAGGGGCACCTAAAATAAAACCACGGGATTCAATGCCGACGACTATATCAATTTCCTTATCAGCATATCTATTATACAAAAGGTCAACAGTTTCTTTTAGTCCATCTGGACTCTTTAAAAGAGTCGTAATATCTCTAAACATAATATTCTTTTTTGGCCAATCAGGGATTGTTCGGATTTTTGATTTTATTGATTCTGTCATATTTTTGATCCTTCGGCAATAAATGATTTTCTCCTAAATATACTTTGACATAAACAGAAACCTTTTTTTAGTAATTTCTGTTTGTAAATTTCATGTCTGTTAAAATAGGAATTATCGGCGGTAGTGGTCTTTATAAAATGGGAATAATAGATGACGTTAAAGAGATTGATGTTGATACGCCTTTTGGAAAACCTTCAGATAAAATAACTCTTGGTACGATTGATGGTGTTGATGTTGTATTTTTACCCAGGCATGGAAAAGGTCATACCATTGCCCCGCATAAAATAAACTATAGAGCAAATATATTTGCATTAAAAGAATGTGGCGTGGAATATCTTGTTTCCACTGCTGCGGTTGGCAGCCTTAAAAAAGAATTGAAACCATGTGATTTTGTCATTGCAGATCAGTTAGTCGATAGATCTTTTAAAAGAAGTACAACGTTTTTTGAAGAGGGAATTGTAGCCCATGTTGGTCTTGCAGATCCCTTTTGTAAAACGTTGTCTGATATTGCCTATAAGGTAACAAAAGAAGAAGGTGTTGACGTCCACCGTGGAACCTATATTTGTATTGAAGGCCCGCAGTTTTCAACACGGGCTGAGTCGAAATTGTATCGTAGTTGGAATGTTGATGTCATTGGTATGACGCTAGCCCCTGAGGCAAAACTAGCCCGGGAAGCAGAAATGTGTGTATGCGGAGTTCTCACGGTTACTGATTATGATTGTTGGTATGACGGAAAAGAAGACGTAAGTGTCGCATCAATAGTAGAAAACCTAAAAAAGAATGATAATAACATGGCTAACATCATAAAAAAACTGATTCCAAACATGAGATATAAAAGAACTTGTGAATGCCATACTGCCTTGGAATACGGGATACTCACTTCGCCAGAGCTTATGAAAAAACATGGAAATCCACGCGTTAATACTGTTTTGCTCAAGAGATTTATAAAATAAAAAAACCGGGGGGGGGGGCTATGGTGCTTTTCTTTTGTTTATTACAGAGAAGAAAAACAATAAAAAACATACGGTACCTGAAAAAATCTCTGCTGTAACTGTGATTCACATATCCCGTGTAAAAAACGTTATCGCCAGTATGTATAATCCAACCATTGTAAGCCCTGCTGTATACACATTAACAGATTTGTCATGAATAACGTCTCGCAATTGCGGTAAAAGCATAAAACCGAACGACAGACAAACAAGAGCAATGACAATATCCTGCCGCATAGAAAAAATGTATAACAATTCATTATCCATAAAACTATATGTAAAACAAATCAACAAGCAGGTAAAAAAGCGTTTTGCGGTCACGGTAAAAGAAGAAAAAATTATGCTCCCGTCGGGGATGGAAAAGCGTTTCTCCTGGAATAACGGACAAGATAGACCCTTTTTTTACGGATCGTTTTCGTTAAACATCTCCTCGCTAAAACTCTTCTTTATTTTTTTTTCTTTTTTTGGAGGTTGAACTATGCAAAGAGAATCAATCTATGATCGAATGACAAACGCAGAAAAAGAAGTTTCTAACCTATTGAAAGAATTTGGGATTCAATAGTCTTTTAAACAACAAGGATTATCAAACTCTAATGTCGTGTCGATTCGTTGGGCTTTACAATTTCTAAACTGGTATCAAATGGGATTATAATTTCTTGTGAATATGGCCAGTCTTCATCCCATTTAAATCTGATGCTCCAGGATAATCAAGTGGATATCTGTAAATTCTAGCAACAGCATTAGTATAAGGCGTTGGGAGAATATTTGAATATTTCCATACAACATTTTTGTCTGGCGTTACTTCTAAAAACAACCCTTGCTGTGCACTACAAATCAATGTGTTGCCATTTGGAAGACGCTGTGCATTAGACAGCTGCATCGAGTACATATCAGACGGAGGATCAGTTGTAAAGATCCATATTGGCTCCTCAGGGGCATATGGAGTTCTAGGTTTATGGGTATATGAACCAGTACTGTTAAGAGGCGGCACTATTTCATCAACAGATGAATAACCACGTGATTGGCCATTGTTAAAAACTATAATGTTTCCTTCCCCTGGACAGCCTGCATCTACCCAACTGGCACCATGCTGTCCAAAAAACATTTTATCACCTGCGTTGCCTGCTCGATATGCCTGCGGATTACCCCACCGGTAGAGAAGATCTCCACCCATACTACTATTGCCACCGGTATGGTCCGCTGCTTCCTCGATAGTTGTGCTATGATCTATCACCCAGATTTCATCAAATTCATGAACACTAACCAATATCTGATCCAATTCTTCATTGTAATCAATAGAGTTAATATGATTCCAATCTTGTTGATGGTTGCCATAGTTTATATCTATCAGTTCAGGATGATCTTCTACAACACCGTAGTTATCTTTCGAAGGATCATACTCCTGTATAAGATGGTCCCAGACATGCCACTCCCAGACAATAATTCCACCACTGGATCCAGTTGGTTCTATTTCCACTATATGATCCGGCCAAAGCGCATCTCCTTGTAATTTACGAGGATCACGACCTGCAGCTATCGCATCTTCTCGTGTTTTATACTCCCATGCAATCAATAAAACATTACCATTAGGAAGTGGTTCAATATCATGATGTGCACAATGATCGGAATTAGAATATTCAAACTCCCATAAAAGATTGCTATCCTGATCAAATTTTTCAACTCTACCAGCTATGCCTCCACCTCTAAAAGTTGGGTTATCGCCTGGTAAGTCCAAGCGAAGTAAATCACCATTTTCAAGAAGATAGTTACACAATCCCTGTATATACTTACTTTTCCAAATATGAACTATTATGCCATTGTTTTTTATGAGATATGTATTTCTTGAATACTCAGGGCCAAAAAGAGTGTAACCTTCATATGACTCTGCACTAGATGATATTTCATTCATAATTTGAGTTTTTACTCCAATGATGCTGGTAGAAATTATTTTCCAAAAAGTCTTACTTGCTGAAGAATTAACAGTAAAAGTTATTAGTGGATAATCATAAAAAATTCCTAAGCCAAAGCCAAATACAATGACTCGTATTTTAGTTGAATCTCCTGCTGAAAGGTAAGGAATTTCATATGTTTTCTTTGGAATGTAAATGAATTTCTCTTTTTTAACGTCAACATTTAATTGAATGTTTTTGATATCTGTATCTCCTTGATTGTATATTTCTACTGTCAAACCAAAACCATCTTTAATGTTTCCAATACAAATATCTATATTCTCATCGCTTTTTTCATAATTATCCTTAGTTATACTTACAGATAAACAATTAACTCCTGCAGTAATAGTTAAAAAAATAATCATTATCAGCGTGATATATTTTTTGAAGATATTTAGTCCTCCGTTCACTTTCATATTATCATGGGTTTTATAATATTTTTTACCAAATCATACCCAAATTTTGAAAAACGTATTAAAATAGTTCTAAATAAGGAATCGATTCCAAATGATGGTATAATCGATATTATCACTATAAATAATATTTTGATGTGCAACAATTATAAAAATTTTTATAAAAAAAATAATACATTTTACTAATATATATACGTTAAAATAATTTTTATAAATTATCTAAAATAAAATTATGCTTCTGTCGGGATTTAGGACTCACGGGTACAAAGCCCTACAATAGAACCATTTAGCTGAGGAGATTAAAACTTATAGTTTCATGCAGGGAAAGTGATGTGAACACCAATTTACTAGTATGCTCCTCATTTTTTCCTGTTAATATTCCATTATCATCTTCAAGCGGGATTTCGACAGAGGGATACGTGCGTTTACTAGTTAATGTTCCAATTCTGCTGATCATGCGGAGAATCATAGAGACTTTCCGATCCATGAGCAGTACGGAAAAATTATCATTACATTGCGTCCTTACTTGCAACGTGGAAGTTGGAAGGTAAAAACATGTCTGAAGAGAGAGAACCTGCTCAGACATGAACTCTGTCTCTCCTAAAATTAAACAAATACAAAAAATCTTTTAATATGAGCAATATACCAATATTCTAAAATACCGGGAGTTATCGAGGTTTATGACTACTAAAAAAGAAATCGAAGACGCTTTAAATATTGTCAAGGCAAAATTTGATGATCCTAAACTAAAACCACGTTTTGTTGGTTTTTCAAAAAATATGCAGTTTACGTTTCCGGATCTTAAAACAACTTATTTGATGAAGGTAGATAATGGTGCGGTGCAGTCACTTAAAGAAGAAAGTATCCCTACCCCAGATATTCATGTTACAATTGATAGCGGGATACTTATTGATATCATGAATAAAAAAATAAATCCTATGACTGCGTATCAAACTGGTAAGCTTAAAGCAAAAGGTAATCTAACTGATCTGTTAAAATTACAAAAATTATTGTAGAGAATACAATAATCTAAGGTGCTATTGTTTAGGACTTATTCCTGTGTTTGAGATGATAAAATGAAAGCGTTCGTTACAGCTCCGTTTCATGAATTAGGATTTAAAATAATTAAGAAATATATGGACGTTAAGTATGAGAACTGGCGAGAAACAGGTATTCTCTACCGCGATTCTCATGATTATATTGAGAAGATTAACAAAGAAAAAGCTGATGTTTTGATCACTGAAGGGGATATGATTGATGGGGACGTGTTGATCTCTTGCAATATAAAGATTATTGGTATTTGTCGTGGTTACCCTGATAATGTTGACATGGATGTTGCCACAAAAAAAGGCATCCCTGTTTTTTTTACGCCAGATAGAAACGCAGATGCTGTTGCCGATCTTACTATCGGTTTAATGCTTTGTCAGTTGCGTCATATGACCACAAGTGATCGACTCTTAAGATCTGGTACTTTCTTTGTTGATACAGGTAAAGGATTGGCTGACCTTTACAGGCGTTTCATGGGATGGGAACTTGAGGGAAAAACAGTTGGTATCATTGGTCTTGGTGGTGTGGGATTCCGGGTTGCAAAGCGATTGAAATTTGGATTTGACGCAAAGATTTTGATCTATGATCCCTACGTTGATGAGAAAAAAATAAAAGAAGTTGACGGTAAACGCGTGGACTTGGAAATGCTCCTCAAGGAATCTGATCTTGTGTCTCTTCACGCAAAAGTTACTGGAGAAAAC
>CAYGVY010000027.1:0-11399 GCA_964353435.1 uncultured Thermoplasmatales archaeon
CTTTCAACACATCGTGGCTCAACGTACAATTCTTATTTAATAAAAGAAGAAAAAGTTGCTCTGATTGATACTGTTTGGGGTCCGTTTGCAAAGGAATTTGTGAAAAACCTTTCCACAGAAATCGACCTTAAAAAGATTGATTATGTTATTGCTAACCATGGAGAAAGCGACCATAGCGGCGCGCTGCCTGAACTAATGAGGCACATCCCTGAGACACCCGTGTATTGTACCGCAAATGGCGTGAAATCACTCAAAGGGCATTATCATGAGGACTGGGATTTCCATGTCGTGAAAACCGGTGACCGACTCAATATTGGGAAAAAAGAACTGGTCTTTATCGAAGCACCGATGTTGCATTGGCCTGACTCTATGTTTTGTTATCTTACGGGTGATAACATCCTTTTTAGTAATGATGCTTTCGGAGAGCATCTCGCATCAGAATCTATGTTTAATGACTTGGTAGACCAATCAGAGCTTCTGTATGAAGCAATGAAATATTATGCAAACATCCTTACCCCGTTCAGCGCCCTGGTGGAAAAGAAAATCAAGGAAGTCCTAGCGCTCAACCTACCCGTTGACATCATCTGTTCAAGCCATGGAGTTATCTGGCGGAAAAACCCAAAACACATCATCGAAACCTACCTCAAATGGGCGAACAAATACAAAGAAAATCAAATCACCGTCCTCTACGAAACCATGTGGAGCGGTACTCGAGTCATGGCTGAGCACATCGCAAAAGGAATCGCTCAGTCAGATAAATCCGTCACCGTCAAACTTTACAACATCGGTCATAGTGATAAAAACGATGTCATCACCGAGGTCTTCAAATCCAAGGGAATCGTGTTTGGATCTCCAACTATTAATAAGGGAATTCTCACCTCAGTTGCATCCATGCTTGAAGAACTGCGTGGGTTAGGCTTTAAAGATAAAAAAGCAGCAGCGTTTGGCTGCTATGGCTGGAGTGGTGAATCAGTGCAAGTAATCAATGAGCATTTGAAAGCAGCAGGATTCACCGTGGTGGATGAAGGACTTAAAATACCCTGGAATCCTGATGATACCAGTAGGAAAGCCTGTTTTGAATACGGACAGAATCTAGCAGGAAAGCTTAAACTAAAAACTTCTCCATTTCTTTTCTAGAAAAAATGGTTGTACCGTTGGTTATTTCCCTCGCTTTACACAAAACCATTCCAGTGGAGAGAACATTTATCCTGCATATGCACCTACGTATGCAGATGTATAAAGTTGTACAAATATGACTGTGCACACAAAGCAGCGTTTCATATAATACCAAATTTATTTATGACATCATCATAGAAAACAAGTTTTATCGATGCGATATACTTCTCTGCAAAGTCAACCAAGATATTATTGGTAACGACACTATCATCCCTGATGGTATTATTAACTTTAGCTCAGGGGATGGATTTACCTATTTTAATGAACAAACGTTGCCCAGAACGTGTTTGATTGTAAAGATATTTAAATAATGAGATGATATATGGTATGGGATTAGTATGGGATGGGACAAAATATTCAACTGCGAGCGATGCGGGAAGAAACTGTGGACATCTTATCGTAAATTACAGGATGGCAAAGTTGTTTGTACTGATTGCTACACATTTCATTTAATGCAAATTTTAGATAAAATAAATGACAATAAAGCGTATGAGATTGTATATAATTTTGTTGAGAAATATCAAGGTAATTTTCCTAACGATCTGGTAGAAGAGCTAGCTCGATTACTTGGAATAAAATACAAAATTACAATTGATGCCATAACCTTACGTGACGTTTTAAATATTATACGGACTAAATTTGAACAAGAAAATAGTCTAATAAAGCTGGCGAAACTTGAACGTGATTTAAAACGAGATACAACGCAAGATTTCTTTTGCGAAGTCTGTAATATTAAACTGCCAAAACCAGAATATGAGTATTCCATCGCTAATTTTGGAAAGCCGCTCTGCATTCATCACCAGCGTGAAAAACGGGCGTCACCCCATGCGTTGAAATTGTATGAATGCTTAAAAAAACGAGGTGTATTCTGCGAACTTGAAGCATATACTAGTACAAAACATATCGATATTGCAATTAGGGATGCACGGTTATACATTGGAATTGATGGGGAACACCATAATTTAAACCCAGAACAGTTAAATAATGATTTGATGAAGGATGAAGAATCATTTAAAGAAGGATTTGCAACAAAACGGTATACGCTTAAAGAGATCGATGAAAGTTTAGATGAAATCGCGGATACGTTGACTGAAGTGATTAAACAACGAGTTAAAAAATTACAGCAAGAAAATTTTTTAACACCAAAGTCAGTAAATGAATTCTGATAAATGGGTTGACGGCTCCCAAGCATATTTCCAATATTAACACACCTTCAAGGACTCTGTTAGTTCACTCACTCTTTTTTTCCTTTTTTAAAATTACGAAATACAGATAAGTATATATTAGTATATATATTTTCATCCCCGAAAAGAACCTATCGCTTTAACGTCACACCACGCTGGTTCTGATACGTCCCCGACCGCTCATGATACAACGCTTTTGGGATACTCTCAAGATGTTCAAATACAATCTGGCAAAATCGGTCACCAATCGGGATTTCCACATTCTTATCACTTGCATTAAAACACCCAAACGTCAACGTCCCATGAAACCCAGCATCAACCTTCCCAAAACTCACCATAATACCTTTGCGTGCGTAACTTGATCGAATCCATAGCTGAGACGTTATCTGCGGACCCATTTTCACAAACTCTTTTGTACTAATCGCAAACCATGTTAATGATGGGATGACTGCAACACCTTCTTTGATATGGTTATCCGTTTTCTTAATGTAGATTTCATCAATGGATAAATCATATCCATTCGGAGTAAGATTCTTTTGAAAAAAAGGCTCAATACCAAGCTCCTTATTCTGCATCGCCTGCTCAATATCAGTATCAGAAAGAACGGCCATAGCTCTCACCATCTTGTTCTATTTTATCGTAATTTTCTTAATCATGACATCCTGAAGAGGTTTATCGTTACCATCGGCTTTCACCTTTGAGATTGCATCGATGACATCCATGCCCTCAATTACTTTTCCAAACACCGGATGCGCACTTGTATACGGTTTCTTATCAAAATCAAGGTTACAGTTATCAACCACGTTAATAAACCATTGACTACCACCTGTGTTCGGCCCACGATTCGCCATCGCAATCGTCCCACGCAGGTTACTTAATTCTTTATGAAATTCATCCTTAATAGTGTATCCTGGTCCACCCGTACCTGTCCCCTTCGGGCACCCACCCTGGATCATAAACTGAGGGATAACCCGATGAAAAAGAAGACCGTTATAGAACCCCTGATTTACCAGTTTAATGAAATTCCCTGATGTAAGTGGTGCTTTGTCCTCAAACAGTTCAAGAGTAAAATTGCCTTTGTTTGTTTCAAAAAACGCTTTTCTGTTTCCCATTTCTTCTCAACTCCAGATTATGAGCTTAGGATTATAATGTTATTGATGACAATATCAGTAAGTGGTTTTCCTCCACCAGGATTTGGTTCTAAACTTCCATCATTTGGAGATGCAGCAATTGCTCGTACAACATCCATTCCTTCGATAACTACTCCAAATGAAGCATAGTCTCCATCAAGAAACGTTTGCGCTCCATCACAAATGAAGAATTCGGCAGATCCTCCGACTTTTGCTGCGGTGCTTGCCATCGATATCGCTCCATCAACATGTGATATATCACTTGTTTCAAATTGGATATTTCCGTAGGGACTCGTTTTTGGGTTTCCATCTGGTGTTTCTCGACCAGCTTGAATCATAAAGTCATCTTTAATTCGATGAAAAATCAATCCATTGTAAAAACCATCATTGACCAATGTGACGAAATTATCAACAGTCTCCGGCATCTTATCTTGGAACAACTCTACTTTAAATGTTCCGTAGTCTGTATCAAAGAGTGCTACTGGGTTCCCTGCAGGTTCGTTGTTGTCCTGTGGATTTGATAAGAGATTCTGGGATACCACGACTGCGACAACAGCGATCACAATAACGATGAGTATCAATGCGAGGTACATCCATTTCCGTGATGATTTTTGCAGTTTTTGAGGTGGATTGCCTACCCGCTTCCTTGGTTTATTTGTTGGACTCATACATCATTCCCCACAATAAGTATTAGTATCTGGGATATCGCATCCTCTTTTAAAAGTTTTTAAGTTCTCAGCCTGGGATTTACAGGATGGTAAATATGGCGACGTCCGACTGTTGTGTGTTCTGAGCAGTGTCACTGGAAACAATCCAGTAGGTGATGGTCTGACCAGTGGAGAACTGACCAAGCTCGATACCAAACACAGGATCGTTTGATTGATTTAGTAACGGGTCTTCCTCATGGCGACTTTGAATAGGAAAATCAGCATATCGATACATTGTAGAGGATGTAGTATCGGTTCCATTGTTACAGTAGAGAATAATGTTGTTAATGGCAAACGGTCCTGTCACAGTCACGTTTGCATAAATAATCACGTTACTCGTATTGGTGATATTCGCAGGGACATGATAGAATGTGTTAATCTGCGGGCCCCAGACATGACCACTTTCGTTAAGGACAAAGGAGCGTGTGTGAATCGAAACGAGTCCTTGGGTATCGACTGCTTTTACCGAGAGGATATGATCACCAAGGGGACGTCCGGTGATGTCCCATGAGAGGTTCCATGTGGTTGTCCCCTGTGCTTGTTTCCATATGTTATCAACAGCGATTTCAACATGGTCAACACCAACGTTATCTGAGCTATGTCCTGAGATAGTTAGTATTCCGTGTTCAAGAATAGCGCCTTCAACCGGACTGTCGATGTAAAGGGACGGGGGGAGTGCGTCAAGTAAAAGAATGGATCTTTCATCTGATGTGCTATCAGGACTGGTGACGGTGATACTATGAAGCCCAGGGAATTCCTCTGAGGTGTTCCATGCATACGACCATTCCCCGTTCACTACAGCAAGCTCAACAATGAGGGGATTATGATCAAAAGTAAGAGTTACCACTTCTGTTGTTGCAATTCCAGAAAGAGGAACAGTATCACCAGTATTGTAGATGGGTTTTTCAAAAAGAGAGGTATCTGGGGTGACTATCTGTACGTGATCTGCTGTTGTCTGAACAGCAACGTCGAGGGAAAAATCAACGACAACATACGTTTGACGTGTAGGATTTCTGAAGAGAAGAAACCAGTCTTGACTCGGGGCGGAAACAGAGAAGGTGGTATTTTCTGCTTCAAGGAGATTATAACAGGTGAACCTTTTTCCGTCCTTGTATCGTTGAAAATTTTCTTGATCAACAAAAAAGCATTCAATCTTTCCTAAGGTCTCCTGTCTACTGATGCCATCATTGATAAAATGTTTCTGCAATTGATACGCACTGCTGGTAAACGAAAGATGAAACTGACAATCACCAGAGGGTATCTCCTGTGAGGTTATTCGCTGGGGTTTGTAAGAGGCATCAAGTAATATTATTTTGAATTCTTTATCCGCGTGTGTGTTCAGAGTACGCAGGATGTTATGTCGTGCGAGCTGCCAGGGTTTTTTGAGATTCCCCTGTTGGATTAAAAAAAGGTATTCACAGTTCTTCCCCAACTCAAAACTGCATCGTCCGTCTGAATCTGTATAGTTCCATGTCGTGATCGTGACTCCGTTTATTCCATCAGGGATTTGATTGAACCGTTCTTTGAACCTCTCAAAAAGAAAAGAAAGGATTTTCCCTTTCAGATACTCAGGGAGCTTCTCCCAGAATCCTTGGACCTTTTCCCAGAAATAGTTCTTGTACCAGGTGATATCTTTCGGCCCTTTCACCAGGACAATGACCCGTGCGCCGTCAACCGGCTGTAAAAAACTATCCTTCACTATAAAACTTACGGTGACGCGGTCTTCCGGATGAATATACCGTGCAGTGTCATCCCGGATGGTGCCGTCGCCATGCCACTGGTAGATCGCTGACATGTTTTTACCCCATCCGTACGCGTACACATCGGGTTCGTCAACAGCGCCACCGGTGTCACTCCACCAGTTATCGTTCTCATGCCAGCCTCGTTCATAGAACTCCCGCCAGACATGATCCTCCCCAACATTACAGGCACCAACAGAGGGGATCAGTGCTGCGCGTTGTGCGGCAACCGCTATTTGCTGCAGCTCCCCACACCAGCCGTTATGCTCATGGGCAATGACACAGGATTGCCCGGGTCTGTCACCGATTGCAGGGTATGGAACGGTTTTTCCTATCCAGTAGCTTACCGCTTCAATCGCAGTTGGATGCTGTTTTATACAATCGCTCCACAGTCGTCCCCCTGGCTGGTAATAGGATGTACAATCCCAGAGATATCGAATTGTTGATAATTTTTCTTTGAGCAACGGATATCCAAGATCATTATGTTCAAAGAGATAGTCTCGCCACAATGGTCCGTACGTCGCATCGACATCTTCAATGGTGATTTTCGGATGTACGATATACCAATAGTAAATATTTGTAGGAAGATCAATTTGTTTTTCTGTTCCATTTTCAAGAACCGTATATCTGATTGTTGAAGAGTAGTTCCCGGCTCCATCATCAGACTCCACGATGTCTGCGTATTGAATCCATTGATCATGCTCATACAACGTCTCAGCGTTTTCTTTTAGAAGATCAGCAGAGGGTACTCTCCCACCGGGACAACACGCGATGGAAAACGCGATCTCATCAGCATACTGTTTACTTGAATTCAATAATAAATCAGCGTATGGTTCTGGATCGCTCAGATTATGAAATTGCCTGGTGAGTGTTCGTTGAATCCACTGCGGTGACTTTGCAATTGCAGCAATAACGTTCTCAGATAGTCCTTTCGTAGCTGGTTCAACATCCTGTCCGTTCAACGTCAGGTTTCGCGAATCGAATTTGATGAAATAATCAAATCCTGGAGGGATTTCGATTTCTCTGGATATCTTCGATATAGTTTTTTGATCAGAAGTAAGCGTGTTATTAAAGGAACGAACTACTCCAAAAACTCCTGGAAAAACAAGAGAAACAGATACACTAACAACAACTAGTATTTTTACAGCGAAAACTACTTTCATTGAAATACGGTTAACCTTCTTATAGAAATTAATACAATTTTCCTATATAAATAGACTTCGCCATCTTAGGAATGTATCAAATTTTTTTTTTGACGAATTTTTAGTAAAAATATTTTTCAGAACAGATGTAAAAAGACACGAGACTGATTTCATTTCAACGTTACTTTAATCCCGAGGTTATCTTTAAAAACATATCCTTAGACCCCTCTTTTCTTCTGTGAAACAGGGGTTTACGCCCAATAAGTCTACTTCAAAATTTGTTTTATAGTTTATCTTTTTAAAGAACTATTGACTGTTATTTTATAATAAAGGAAAGTAACTGGTTAATTGTTTAAACAATTAAAATTCATTGTCAATTGACAAAACATTTAATATTGGAATCATTCTTTCACAATATTCTTCATATCTCTGAAGTTTTTCGTCCCATCTAAACTCATGTACGCACAACCAACAATCATCACTAGATCCTTTATCAACCCAACCACGAAATGATTCTCCATTGATTAATCTAATAATTGATAAACCATCGTTCATCTACATCCCATCCCCTTTTTTCCTTATTCTTCTTTCTTCATGTAATTGTATAAAAGACTATCGTGGTATAATGTCAATAATGGAAAAAAACCTGTTTTTTCTTCTTTAAAAACATATCCTTAAAAATAGAAGTATTGACACGGTTTTAACTCATGTTTTATGCTAATACTAAATAGAATAAAAAATAGTTGATTATTTATTTTTTAAGGTTAATCACCGCAGCCCCTATCTCAAGATGATTTTCAAAAAGATAAAGTATATATAGGGTGATTCTATAATAATAAAAATTGTTAATTATCATAAAGAGGGATAATATGATACAGAAAAAAAATCTACGAAAAGCATCAGGTCTAAGCATTATTCTCATGCTGGTATGTATTGCTGTTGGTACATCCTGTACTGCGACACAACAATCTCAAACGATCTTAGATATAACCAAGGTGACAGGTGGTTTGGGTAAAGTGTCCGTTACCATAAAAAACATCGGGGATAGTACAGCTGAAAAGATTACAATAATGATCTCTGTGAAAGGAGGCATTCTAAATAAAATTGATATAGAAAAAATATGTAGCGGATGTGAAGCTTGCGGTACTACGATTGAACCTAATGCAATAAAAACAGAAAGCACCTCGGAATCAGGAATAATAATTGGGTTTGGACCTATTACCATCACCACTTCTGCCGAAGCAGAAAACGCAGAAAAGGTAGAGAAAACCTATAACGGTTTTGTCCTTGGACCATTCGTTATCGTCACTCAATAAATTATAATATCAAACAGAATACATCATCTACCTTAATTTCTTTCTTATTTCTTAATGATAAAAAATAGTTGATTCCTAACGATCCTTAGACATAACCTCATGTTTTTGTGCGAATCATTAAACAATTTTAATAAAAAAATTATAGATTCGAACCGGGATGATATAGTTGACATTCAAAGCCCAACGCAAGATATGAGCTTAATTCGTTCTCAAAACTACAAAACAGAAATCTTAATGTCAGATGGTCGATTTGAGTTTTGAGACAACGATATATCCCCTGTTTTATAACGATAAGGTATAAAAAACCCTATTGATTCTCAACACACACGTATTTCCAATAGAGTTGTATGGTGACATAGCTATGGGGACGCAAGAGTATCAGGAATATATCAAAAGGTTTGATCAGCAACTGAAGAAATATTTTCCCTCAAAGGAGGCCTGGACACCGGTCGATGATGCGTTGTATACACCCCATGATCTCTTCCGCATCCCAATAAAAGAAGCACAAGAAATGCAACTGAAATCCATCAAATACGCGTTTGCTCATCATTATGCGAACAACAAAATGTATCAGAATTTCTGCAAAGAACGTAATGTATCACCAGAAGACATCAAAACACTCGATGACCTGAATAAAATCCCGCTTATCCCTGACTCCTTCTTTAAGGATTATCCGACCGGTAAAGACTTCGCGTTATGGCTGGGAAATATCTTCACCGGATCGCTTCCTCGAATTGTCATCAAACAATCACACCCGACCTATGATGAAGTGATAAATGCATTCAATGACGCAGGTATGGCAGTTGCGTACAGCAGTGGAACCAGCGGTCGTCATACGTTCATTCCTCGTGATCAACGAACCTTTTATTCATCAGAGTATGCGATCACTAAATCTGTTATATCCATGATTTATCCGCTCTGGGACTACCACATGTATGGATATTTACTGATGCCAAATCCAAAAAAAACCAATGTGTACGCAGGGAAAGTCTGCTCTGTCTATTTCGATGCAATCCATGATGTGCGGGTTGCGATTGATCGTGATATCACCACGGAACTAATCCAGATGACGATGACCGGTCAGAAAGGAGTGAAAAACAAAATTGTGAAATATTTTGTGAAACGCGAATCAGAAAAAATGATTAATGAGATTATCCGTTGGTTGGATTACCATGAAAAAACCAAAGAGAAGATCGCGTTAGTTGGTGCTCCTTTTATTCTTTCGTTTGTGATGAAAAAGCTGCAGAAAGAAGGACGAAGCTTTGATTTTGGTGAACGCGGCGGGGTTGGAACTGGTGGCGGTTGGAAGGCTTATGAAGGATCTCGCGTGCCGGTCGCCGACTTCCGCAAACAAGTCGAAAAAATACTCGGCATCCCTGAGAAATTCTGCCTTGACATCTACGGCATGGTTGAGGGAAACGGCTGGATGGTTCACTGCCCAGAGGGGCACTACCTTCACTCGCCTTATTCATACTATAAACCACTAGTCCTTGATTCCGAATACAAACCAGTTGGGTATGGTGAATGGGGAAGGTTCGCGTTCCTGGACGCTGCCGCGTTCAGCTACCCCGGGTTCATTATATCTGGTGATAAAGTAAGAATGCTGGAACATTGTCCAGTGTGTGATCGTCCTGGTCCAGTGCTAGAACCGGAGATTAAACGAGCATCTGGCGAGGAGATCCGCGGGTGCGCTGAGGAAGTCCGTCGGATGCTTTCTGCTGATCTCGGAAAGGACTCGAAGTAACATGTTAACACCATGGGAAATCAAACGAAAAGAAATGGTTCCTCCTCTTCATATGATTAAGATGAACATCGGTGGTGCGTTTTTTCTGATGAAGGTTTTATTGTTTAATCTTGGAACACTCAAGATGATGAAGAACCAGAAAAACAAAAATATCTATGTACGACCAACACCACCATATACTATACCTGAGTACACACCTGATATGAAGAGCGGTAACTCAGAAGAAAAATACCTGAGACCAACATTGTTTTGTAACTGTCGAGCAAAAGAGATCATCGCGTTAGCACATCAGCTTGGCGCATATCAAAAATCCGACCAGGAGTTTGCTGAAGTAGCTTTTGAGTTCGCAAAAAGAAAGGTTATCCTTGAAATCATATCCTTGGATGATGTCGATGAAGTAGTTCAGCGAGGTACAGGAACCTGTCTCCATAAGATCTCATTGTTTATCGCACTTTGTCGCGCAGCCGGTATCCCAGCACGATACAAATTCTTCGCACTCACCATGCTTGATAACTGGATGGCGCCCGCACTTGAGCATGCACCACTCATGAAACAATGGTACGATGCAATGGGATTTTTCTTGTTACACGGTGAAGGTGAGGCATACATCAAGGGCAAATGGGTGACCGCCGATGTCGGTGCAGAACCGCAGCGACAAGCAGCAGCCTGGATTCCGGTGACGAAACTAGGAGAAGACTCCGCAGGGCTCTGGTTATTCCCTATCCCCGGAACCACTTTCCGAAGAGAATCAATCCCCCTCGGCCTAGGGGTTCCATCACAAATTCTTATGAAACGACTCGTGCCAAGCTCAGTGGCAGGAATCAATATCGGGATTTTAGAACAAATTGAGAAAGGCAGGAAAATCATTGAGGAAGCAGGCGGAGAAACAGCATATGACGCAGAAGCGCGGAAAAGACGGAAGCAAATGGCACCAAGAACAGACTTGTTAAAAAATCATGACAGAATCGTCTTTGAGGAAAAATAGATGCAGAAGACCGCTCGTCGATATCTTTCGTATCTGAAATATTTTGGTCCAGGGGCGATTATCGCTTGTATGACGATTGGTGCAGGAGATATTGTGCCCATTGCCCAGCAATTAAATGACTGCCGATAAATCCTGTTCCTCCCGTCACAAGAGCTTGCATAGATATAGAGAATAACATCGTCATAAAAAAACCATTTGGAAAAGATAATATGCCCCTTATGTTTCTGGGAGATACTTGTATGTCGAGCTTTCGAGAGATGAAAGATAGGGAATACA
>CAYGVY010000028.1:0-11214 GCA_964353435.1 uncultured Thermoplasmatales archaeon
CTGCCCCAAGAAGGGGGTAGGATATCAGGAAGAAATACATAATGTTCCGATCCGTTCCTTTTCTCCTCGACTGCCTCTGATTTTATATCCTGTGTTCTTTAAGTATGTTTATATCAGCTGGGTATGCAGGTGCTTCTGTAGCCTGTATTTTTTTGTTTATTATGCCTGCGGCATACCAGGAGCTATCGAAGATACTAGGAGAGCCTTCTGTCGGATTTGACTGAACCAGCGTACACCAAGATATGCACCATCAAACAACAACATCGCAACAAAGAAAAACCAGGGTAGTACACTGACCACCGCAAGCCCCAGGATAGCGACCTTTGCGACCCACCGCTGATCAAAGAAACCAATCACGAACCTCTGCCACCGCTTCCCCCCAGCAAGGAAACTGCTCTTATCAACCAGGTCATTGCCAACCTCATCAAGTAACGCGGCAGCTGCAAGAATAATCAAAGGCACAAACAAGAGTTGCACACCGGCAACGACGGTAACCCCGATGATTACCACAAGACCGATCACATGGGCGATGTTATCGATCTTTCCCTTCAACAACACACCAAGGAGAATCGCAAGCAGGATCGTCGCAGCGACCGCATCAATTATCATCGTATACGCCCAGAGAACGCCAAGCAACGGTGCAATAATATACGCTATCTTCTTACTAAACACCTTCTCATCAAACGCATCATCAATATACTTTAACCCTGCGCCTAGCACCGCAAATGCAACAAAAAAGAAATACATATATTCCATACCTCCGAGCTGAGGGGCAACCCCATTCGGCTTGCACCATTCTTTTGGTTCATCTTTTTCCTAGCCCCAATAGTTGTAATTCCTCTGAAAAACATAAAGCCCCATTCCGAGAAAATCCTTCAAAATGCGAAAAACACTGTTTTTTGTTTAGGTTTGACGGAAATATCGAAAAATCGATACGGAGTGAAACAATCAAAGGCTGTTTCCTGGAAACCCCACCGTTGTTGTAGGTCATCTGATGGTCGTATCCTCCAATGCCGAACCACACAGTAGAGACCATCCGAATCAGATACCCACAGCAGGATTTTTACAGATTGGGGAAACGATGGGATTCCAGAGGATAACGATCGGGGGAAAAATGGTTACTTCATTCTGACCTTGCATACCTCATTGTATGTTTTCTAGTCACGAAATTCAGATAGAAGGCATTGTAGTGAGCAGAAACCCGCCCACTACAATACCACCCCCCAGACGAACAAATTAATATCATTTTTAATATATATCATTTATAGTGCAATCATCCAATCTTTAACATCAGATGAAAAGAATAATGAATCTTCCAACATATTATAAAACTAGAAATGACAATTATTAATAATAAAAATTTTTCTATTCGATAGAATCACTAAGAACAAAACGAGGGAGGAAAAAAGAACCCATAAAATGAATTTAGGATCGATTCTTTTGTATCTTCTCGATTTTGGATTTGTTTTGGAATGCCCTCCGATATAATGAACGCGACGTACTCTATTATAACAGTAACTACTTCCTTATCACTAAGATTCTCTTTATTTTTTATAAGGAGATCATAAATCATCCATGGGTCCTGTAAAACATATATTTTCTCGCTTGAGACCTGGGGTCGGTTAATGGTAATCGGTGGTGTATCATTGTAGATGACCCCTTTATCAATTGATACCTGTTCAATAATACCTGCTTGTATCATCTTTCTTAGATGAAAACTGATTGTCGTTGGATGTTTTTCAAGGAATCGACTGATATCTTTCTGTGAACATTGCACAGCAATGAAAAACCATAATATAATGTGAAGTGTTGTTCTTTTTCGAAGACAATTGAGTATCCTTTTTTCTTTTTCACCAATTTCAAGTGAAATAAAATATCGACTGTATTTTCCATCGTATCTTGAGATTATAAGTCCTTTCTTTTCGAGGTAATTTAAATGATATTTTAAAGACGTAAAAGGGACATTCAATTTTCTTGAGATGTCGCGCATATGTAATCCGGAGTTTTGAGAAATAAACTCATAGATTTCTCGCCTTCTTTTAAACTCCAAAATAGTATTTTCCATATCAAATTTTTATATTAATTAAAGATTTATATATTTTTTCTATCAATAATTATTAAATTCTTTACTAAAAAAAATGTATAAACCGGGAGTCCATTAACAGTTGGCTACAATGAAGGAATTAGAAAAAACGTACTCTGTATGCCCAGTTTGCTTCCAAGACGGAAAGATCCAGAAGATTAATGCGAGTATTATCGAAGATGATGAAAAAGTGTGGATAACAAAAGTATGCCAAAAACATGGATTTTTTAAGGAGATTTATTTTAGCGATATATATTTGTATAAAAGATGGATGAAATTTAAAGTAACGGGAAAACCGGTTTCTTATGTTAAAACGAGTTTATTCGATGACCCTGAACTCTATGCAGAACATACCTCTCAAACAGTGTTAACAAATCTCGTTGTGACCAACCGGTGCAATCTGAGGCATAACCAAGATTTTTTAGACGCTAACACAACAGGTTACATCTACGAACCTTCGTTAGATCAACTCCGAAACTTAATGCAACAAACAAGATCAGAAAAACCACTGGGTTCGAAATCAATTCAAATAACTGGCGGAGAACCGACACTCCGTGAAGATCTTTTTGAAATTGTTCAAATTGCAAAAAAAATTGGATTTTCACATGTCCAGATTTATACGAACGGGTTGAAGCTCGCTGACAGTATTGACTACTGCCAACGTCTGAAAGATGAAAAAGTCGATACAATCTATATGAGTTTTGACGGAGTTACTGAAACGACGAATCCGTTAATAGCAAAGAATAAAAAAGCGTTAGAACATCTAAGAAAGGTCAACTTAAATGTAGTTTTAGTTCCAGTTCTCATTGGTAATAAAAATGTCCATGAATCAGGTAAGATAGTCCGTTTTGCTCTTAATAATATCGATGTTGTCAGAGGTATTCATTTCCAACCAATCTGCTTCTGTGGTAAGAATACCAAGATAAAAGACGATCAAAGAGAGAGTCAGCGTGTAGATTATCTTCAGATGATCGATGCTATTGAAAAAGAGTTTCTTGGGATGATATCACGTGATGATTTTTACCCTGTTTCATTTATCTTCCCGATTTCAAGATTTATTGAAGCGTTCACAAAAGATCCCCAAGTTGAATTTTCTGCTCATCCAGGTTGTGGAGGGTCCACATTCATTTTTATTGAAAATGGAAGACCTCTTCCTATAACACGTTTTTTTGATGTAGAAGCCTATATGACATTTCTCAATGAACAAACCAAGAAAAAAGGCCCCCTGAGAAAACTACGTATTGCCTCAGCTTTCATAAAAAATATCGATAACTTTGTCGATGTTGAAAAGGCACCACAGGGATTTAAATTAAAACAAATACTAAAGGAAGCAGCTATCGGAGGTAGCCAGTACGCTCTCCGTAAGTTTCATCATCGATGCATATTTATTGGTTCGATGTGGTACCAGGATGCATGGAATCTAAATATTGACCGACTACAACGTTGTGTCATTCATTGTGCTACCTTTGAAGGAATTGTTCCATTTTGTTCATATACAAGTCTTGGTTATGGGGAAAGAATCCAGGAAAAATATTCTATCCCAGTTGAGGAATGGGAGAAAAAAACCGGTCGTTTACTTAAAAATGATCTACGAAATAACGAATTACGGTGAAATATTAACGAGACATTCTACCCTTTTCTCTGAAGTGTTTTGTACGCGACATCGTAACGGTAGACACAAATAATGATCATCCCCGACACACAATAATCCATTCTGCTCAAAACTCTGCAATATTGCAATCAACTCAAATTCCGGTACATCGGTAAACCTCCTTTTTAGCTCTCTCAACGAAACGACATCAACACAGCTTAGAAACACTCGTCGTTCCAGTTCATTTAACACAACAATCCGGATGTTCTGCCGGTCCCGCTTGTCATAAATCTTAATAAAACTTCCGCCGTCAACAAAATAATACACCAACCGATCAATCGTGGTTTGCCGGGTATTGCTCTCAAGCTCGAATGTTTCCCGTTCTTTCTTCCATTCCTCTACTAACGACTCCCATGGATGGTTTCTAGATGAGATCTTTCGATTGAAATCGTACACAAAAGCAAACCCTTTCTCCAAAAACTCTAAAGGATACATAATCAAATCGATTGGTGCATGTTCCAATCGTTCAATGTTGAACTGTTCTGGGTGGCGCTGAATCAAACTCCCATGCATCACTCGAAGTTCACAGAGCTGAGGGGCATCAAGATACCCTTTCAACATTTGAACCATTTTTTTCGTCTCATCGAAATCCGCTGTTTCTTCATTCGGGTATCTCACCATGAGATTATAGTTATTTTTTATCCCGTTTTCTTTACAAAACTTAAGGACAGCGATATTATCAATCACCCGTACGCCCTTGTTCATCTTCTGCAGATAATTTTGGCTGAACGACTCAATTCCGGTTTGAATCATTGTAAAACCTGCTTCTTTCATCAACCTATAATCATCACTGGTCAGTTGCCCTGCACGAGCCTCAACAAAAAACGAAAAATCCCTGCTGAGCTGTTTTAATTTTTCAAACAAAGTTCGGTAATCTGTCTTCGGAAGCGTGTTTCCAATGAGTTGGAAATCCATCATATGGTACCGTTCGGATAGGTACTGGATTTCCTGAATAATACGATCTACACTTTTTTCTCGGTAGCATTGATGCTGAATATTAAGATTACAGAACGTACACCGATTCCACCAACACCCTCGAGAAATCTCCACTGGTAGCCGCCCGTAATACTGATAATACTGCTGAACATCTACAGATGTTGAAACAAGTTCCTGATAAAACTGATCGAAGGAAGGAATTGGCACGGTATTGAGATCAACAACCGCATCCGACTTATTCCAGAGTACCTCGTCTCCCATTCTGTACATTAACCGAGGAATTGACTTATAATTCTCATAATCAGACGCAAGAAGGAACAGCGCATCCTCCCCATCACCAGAGACGATAAAATCGATATATTCAAACGCCCGCAGGACGTTCATCCCGAGCGTATCAACCGTTCTGCTGCCGCCAAAAACAATTTTTTTCTCAGGGGCAAGTTCCTTGATTTTCTTTGCAATAGCAAGTGACGGAAGCAGTTGTCCGTAATTTAATGTAAATCCGATGATATCATATGATCTCCAGTCAACATGCTCTAAAACCCATTGATAAAACACGTCAGTCCGTTGAACATACTCATCAAATGAAAACTGCTGTAAATGAGAATTTTGCACAGAATGTTGATTAAAGAATTCCCGAAACCTGTCCTCGTTGTTTTTCCAATGTTGCGGAAACACGTACCGTGAGAATACCATTTGTGCGGTATACGAATCATTCGGAGGATAGATCAAAGCATGATAATTCTGTAATCCGTACACCTCCGCCGCTTTAAGATAAAGATGGCGTGTCTCTATCTTTATTCCTCTTTTGCGACAGTACCCCTCTAACACCGGAAGCTGGATAGACGGTATCGTAACCCCAGCAAACGGCATAGCTACAAGTAACACACTTTTTTTCTCGTCGTGCATCGCCCAATCCAAGACTATCAATCAAATATGTACTTTTATAGTTAACTCAAGAGAGTGTTTTTTACGTTCATAAAAACAATAAAATACTTCGATGTAATCTTTCCTCTTACAGAAAATATGGTAACCATTGATTTGAAAGACCGAAAAATTCTCTACGAACTTGATCTCGATGCCCGACAATCGTTGACTCAGATTGGGAAAAAAGTCGGGTTGAAAAAAGACGTTGTCTCCTACCGGATTAAACGGATGCAGGATGAAGGTATTATTAAAAATTTTTGGACTGCCATCAATACATTTAAACTAGGATATCAAGTCTATAGAATTTATATTAATTTTCAATATGTTAGCTCACAAATTAAAGAAAAGATTATTCAGCATTTTATTAACTATAGAAATGTATGGGCTGTTATCTCTCTGAAAGCAGAAATTGATTTTGATGTTGTTGTATGGGTGAAAGATATTTACGAATTTTATCAGTTCTGGAATAAAACTCTTGATGAATTCGAGGATTATTTCGCGAAGTACACCCTTTCTGTCTACGTTGAAGCGTTCAACTATAAAAAATCGTATTTGCTGCCAGATGAATCCAAACAAGGAGATAGACTGTTGTATAGAACAACCTGCAGTGGAAAACCAGTAGAAATCGATGAAATTGATTATAAATTATTAGATGAACTGGCGATTAACGCTCGAATACCGCTGATAGACCTCACTGAAAAACTCGGTTGCTCATCACAAACCGTGAATTATCGGTTAAAGAATATGATACACAACAGTGTGATTAATGCGTTTCGAGTGAATGTCGATTTATCAAAAATAGGACTTCAACATTATAAATTAGAGGTCTATTTAAAGGATCATAAGCAGAGAAATGCTATTTGGAGTTATTTCAAAGAAAAGCCGTATTGTGATACACTGAATGTCGCTATCGGTTGGAGTGATTTAGAATTTGAAGTAATAGTGGAAAACGTACAAAGATTAGGACAGGTCATGGAAGAAATTGATGCGAAATTTCCTAACACTATTAAAAAACAAAGTTTTTGGATTTTTGATAAAGTTCATAAAGAGCGGTGGCTACCTGAATTTTAACTTTATAATTTTCTTTGATTACATAATAGAATATTTTATTAAAAAAAATGCATAGAATACAAATCTTGGTAATTACAATAATATTGAAAAAAAATTAGTTGTAGCACCAGGTCTTCTCTTGCCACTGCTCCTAGTTGTTTTTTTATATTCACTTCCGTATTTTATAAGGGGCAAATGCGTGGGCAAATACTTGATGCTACTGCACCAGCTATCATTCCAATCACGATTATTTCCATATCTTTCTCACCATCCTTCATTGATATATATTATCATGGTATACTTTGTCGTTCATAGTATATAAACCTTTCATGACAAAATGTCAAAATGAAACCAAAAAATCTCAGGAGAAATTCTCCTAAAAAACACCAAACGATATCAACTTTTTTTCGCCAATCCGAAACCACAACAACTGGGCATCTATCGAAACGAATCAATACAAAGGTCAACACCAGTAATGTATTGAATATAGAGATCACTCGGAGCGGTAAACGTAATCAAATATACCGTATGCGTCTTCAGAACCGCCACCTGTTTGAACCTCTGAACCGTCTCACCCTGTTCATACGAATACGCAATCTCATATGCCTGTGCCCCCTCCATTGCTCTCCAATCCTGGTACACAATCGTATAATTCATTCCACTTTCAGAGAGGTTCTCTTCTACCTCATCAGCAAATGTGCTTAACGCGCGACCTTCGCTCAAAGAAAATGGTGATGTTATCCTCAACGACACGTTGGAGTAATTAGAAGGAATAAATCGCACTGCAACACCTAAAGACTCGTTTTCAACACTATGCCATCCTACTGGAGGATTCAACGAAAATCCATACACGGTATTCGTATATGATCGCTTCGAGACCTGTTCAGCACACCCAGCTACCAGAACAAGAACAACCAGCAACGCAGTAAGAATAAAACCTTGTTTTGTCATAACTCCTAATAAAAGAAAACCATCATCAGCTATAAAAAGAAATACTTCTACAAAAAACAGAACAGAAAGGATGCTTAGTTGATACGATCAGGATGTTCCCAGTAATTCAGGAAACGATCCCGCCGAAAAGCTTTCTAGGTATGGATCCGATGCAGCAACTCGGCATCCTCGTAAAGCTTGTCAATCTCATTCTTTTTTGTGTTCATCATTATAACACTCTATTATCTATTCTGTTCCTTCCCTTTAAAACGTCTTATTGTACACGCAGTACCCGGGTTCTTTACACTTGTTACCGGAAAAGAATCTCCGCATGATGCGTCATAAGGGTTAATTGCAGGACGCTCATCAAATAAATCCAAAAAACCCTCTATTTAATTCTTGTTGTACAACTGGTACCGATTTTTTTTCTCCTCTCCTTATAAGATAACAACAAAATGGAAAAAAACCAAGAAAAACAGTTCGTCTTATGGGCGTCGATAGAGTGATTGTCCGGAAGAATCCATCGCAACAACAAGCGGACCAAACTCTTTTACCTCAAGGATCCAGACCGCCTCAGGCATCCCAAGCTCTTCAAGCCAAAACACCTGGGAAACATCAGTGATTTTTTCTGCAGCGAGCACCCCTGCTCCCCCCGGAAACGCAGCGTACACCGACCCGGTCTTCTTGAGCGCTTTTCCGGTCCGCTCCCCCATACCGCCCTTCCCAATAATCAGATGAATGCCGAAGCGATCGAGAAGGATGTCTTCAAATTCTTCCATGCGGCTGCTCGTCGTAGGCCCAGCAGACACCGCGATCCATCGCCCGTTTTCTTTCTTCATCAACGGACCACAATGATATAACGCCATAGCTGACGGGTCAAACGGTAGATCCTTTGGTTTCATCCCCCGCATCTTCATATGCGCGCTATCACGAGCGGTAAAAACACTGCCGGTGACATACAACACATCACCAACCAGGAGTTTTTTCAACACATCAGATGGAACTGGAAGATTGACATGATACTCCATGTTACTGAACCTCCCAGGTGCCATCCTTATGAATCACCATGTGTGCGCGACGGTCAGCCCAACATTGAATCACCACACCAATTGGAAGACTTGCTGGATGACGATGCGCAACCTCCACATGTACATCAAGTGCAGTGACCTTCCCACCCAGGCCCATCGGACCAATACCGGTCTTATTAATCAGATCCAATAACTGATCTTCCAGGGTAGCAATGAGTCTCTCAGGATGACGGGTGCCAACCGGACGTAGTAACGCCCGTTTCCCCAGGTTCATCGCCAGATCAGCACTCCCACCAACACCGACACCAACAACAATCGGCGGACAGGGGCGCCCACCAGCTTTTTTCACGGTCTCAATGACAAACTGTTTGACTCCCTCAAGTCCAGCACTCGGAGAAAGCATCCCTAGCGCACTCATATTCTCACTGCCGCTGCCTTTCGGCAACGCCATGATATGAACACTCTCACCAGGTTCGAAATCCCACAGAATATGTGGCATATACGACCCGAGATTATCACCGTGATTTTTACTAGTCATAGGATCAACCGTGTTCGGACGAAGAGGGATTTCCAGAGTAGCCCGCGCAACCGCATGCTCAATAACCTCTTTAAGTATCCCAATCGCAGGAAAATCAGTGCCCACCTGCACAAAAAACGTTAGAATACCGGTATCTTGGCACATCGGGCATCGTTTCTTCTTGGCTAGCTCCACATTTGCAAGCATTGCTTCCAGTTGCATTTTTGCAGCCCCACCCTCCACCAGATACGCCCGTTTCATGGCAGCGATGATATCTGAGGGGATCTCCGTTTCAGCTTTTAAAATCAACCGTAGAAGGCCATCTTCAAGATTTTTTGTATCCATGAGAACTCAACAGAACCGTATCACATTGAACGAATAAGGTTTTTCCATACAAAAAAAAAGAAAAAAGAAGAAAGCGGGTTTACCGTCCTTTTCCAATCTCATCAACTGATTCAGGGTTTGCGAGAGTCGAAGTATCACCGACTTCTTGTCCGAGTGCTTTTGCTCGGATAACACGTCGCATGATCTTTCCACTTCTGGTTTTCGGGACATCAGAAACAAACCAGATCTCATCAGGTCGGGCTAGTTTTCCCATCTCTTTTGCCACGTGTTCTCGGAGTATTTTCTTCAGATCCTCGGTTGCTTCTATGCCTTTCTTCAGAACAACATACGAGGTGATAGATTCTCCTTTCTCCTCATGTGGTTTACCAATGACTGCGGCTTCTGCAACCATCGGATGACTGACAAGAGCGGACTCGACTTCGGAGTTACCGATCCGGTGACCAGAAATCTTGAGCACATCATCTGCTCGTCCCTGGATCCAGAAGTATCCCTCGCTATCTCTGCGAGTGACATCACCAGCAAGGTAGATGCCTTTGTATTTTCCCCAGTAGGTTTCTTTGTATCTCTCAGGGTTTTTATGGATGCCTCGGAGCATACCAGGCCATGGATGGAGTAACACCAGATTTCCACCACCGTTTACAATCGGTTGACCTTGCTCGTTGTATACTGCAGCCGCCATCCCGGGTAATGCTTTTGTTGCAGAACCTGGTTTCAAGGGTGTAATCGGTAATGGTGAGATGACGAAATGCCCGGTCTCGGTTTGCCACCAGGTGTCCATGATCTGGCAGCGTTCGCCACCGATGTTTTTGTAGTACCACATCCAAGCCTCTGGGTTGATTGGCTCTCCGACCGATCCGAGTAATCGCAGGCTGCTGAGGTCGTGTTTCTTCGGCCATTCCTCACCGTGTCTCATGAACAACCGAACACTGGTTGGTGACGTGTAAAATACGTTCACACCGCACCGTTCAATGATATCCCACCAGCGGTCAGGCTGTGGCCAGTCAGGCGCGCCCTCATAGATTACTGAGGTTGCACCAAGGATCAACGGTGCGTACGCAATGTAGGAGTGACCAGTGACCCAGCCGATATCAGCAGCGCACCAGTAGACGTCCTCGTCTTTAATGTCAAAGACCCATTTTAGGGTAAGAGCGGTCCCAACGGCGTATCCTGCATGGGCGTGAATAATTCCTTTTGGTTTTCCAGTCGTACCAGATGTGTAAAGGAAGTATAACGGGTCGTTTGCGTCAAGTTTCTCTGTTTCGCATTCACGAGGCATATCTTTGGTGATTTCATGCCACCAGAAGTCTTTGCTTTGGTTCCAGTTGACTTGATCTCCGGTTCTCTTGTAGACAATGACGTGTTTCACGCTAGGTGCTTCCTTGACTGCTTCATCAGTCTGATTCTTCAAAGGAACTTTTTTACCACGTCGCCAGAAACTATCACAGGTAATCACTGCTTTTGCATCACAATCGTTCATCCGGTCACGGAATGCAGCTGCACTGAAACCAGAAAACACCACGGAGTGAATCGCGCCGATCTTTGCACAGGCAAGCATCGCAATCGGTAATTCAGGGATCATCGGGAGATAGATACCAACACGGTCTCCTTTCTTAATCCCCATTTTCCGTAATGCATTTGCAAGTTTGTTTACTTCGATGTATAAATCATTATAGGTGAGTTTGCGTACATCTCCTGGTTCTCCTTCAAAAATAAAGGCGACCTTGTTTTTCCGCCAGGTTTTCACATG
>CAYGVY010000029.1:0-11021 GCA_964353435.1 uncultured Thermoplasmatales archaeon
TGATGCAAAACAATCTCGTACTTTCTCTATAAGTTCGTCTTCACCACGGATGTTGAGGTAAGTTTCTTGTTGTCCTGCGAAACTTGCGTCAGGCAGGTCCTCTGCAGTGGCGCTGCTTCGTACCGCGACATCAACATTTTCACCGTAGCGGAACTCCATCTCGCGGTAGTACCGCCTAATGTCTTCTTCAAGCTCCTTTGGGATCGGGGTGTTTTTGATAAGGTCACGTATCTTTTGTCCTCGTACTGCAAGATCAGTCACATCATGTGTGTTCAGGTCTTTGAGTATCTCCTTTATTTTAATGTCAATGCCTGCTTTTTCAATCATGTATTTATATGCGTAGGCAGTGATTGCAAACCCAGAGGGCACTCGAACTCCTTTCTGGCCAAGATTCCGAATCATTTCTCCGAGAGATGCGTTTTTCCCACCAACTGAAGGTACGTCACCGATGGTGAGATCTTCAAACCACTTTACAAACTCCTGCATCATTGAAATCTCTCCTTTCATGAAGAGGGTTAACACGAACTGACATATAAATTCTTTTTACCAGAACTATCATGACGATAACAATTGTATAATCTCTAAAGACCTACTGCTCTCTTCTATTACTTCTATAACCCAATAAAAAAAGGAAAACAAATAGGAATAATCACTTCCCGTCGTTTTCCATAAAAACAGCAGCAGCAATAACCGTGGTCCACAACCCGTTTTTATCTCCTTCCGCGGTCTGTGCGATACTCTGTGTGCGAACGATCTGCCTGCTCATCTTATATTCCTGTTTCCGTTTGTCCCATGCTTTATCTGGATCGAACTCTAACCCAAGCGTGGTTGCAAGCATGGTCGCCGCAAGGTCCTCTGTGTAATCCTCGAGTTTCTTCCCGGTGATTCCAAAGGCATGATGCTCTGAGATGTACCCGTAGCTTGATCGGTCCTTAGGAACCGCAATACCGACTGCTGCACCGATAAGTCGATTTGGTTCGTTGGTCGTATTCCGGGACATGACCACATAGGTGATTTCACCCGCATCGAGTTCTTTGACCCCTTTTTCTTTTGAGATGATTGTACAGTGTGGTGGGATAATGCTTGAGACATATACCAGGTTGCATTGTTCGATATCCGCGTCACGCAATGCAAGCTCGAATGATTGAAGCTCGTGTTTATGTCTTCCTACACCCTTTGTAAAAAAAACTCTTTTTGGTACCATTATTCCTCCATGAATAACCATTGTTTAATAAATATATCTATACCTTACGCGACTTCTTTTTCCTCCTCTTTGTCCACGTCTTCTTCTTCGATTTCCTCTTCCTCGGTTTCCGCTACTCTCACCGTCTTTTGTTTTTTCAAAAGCTCCTTCATCTGCTTCTGGATATCAACCTGCTCTGGTGGAAAAGCGTCTTCTTCTGCAATAGTTTTTTTCATAACAATTTTTTCTTCGCCTTCGTTTTCCTCTTCCTCTGGCTCCTCTTCTTCGATTGTTTGTTTCACTGTCTTTCCACGTGGTTTTTCCCTTACCTGTTTATGAAGAAGATCACGCATCTGCGTCTGAATATCCACTTGTTGCTTCTGAAATTCAACTTGCTCTTTTTGGTATTGCGTCGGCACATGGGTTTGCACTAAGCCTTCCACAAGTTGTTTCACATCCTTGTAAGGATACACACCATGTAACTCGTAGTAACTTCTTGCAATCGGTGTTTGCACTTCTTTTCCCCCGCCAGCAAACCCAAATAATTTTGCTTTCTTTGTCCCCATTTCAACACCGCCTGCTGCAAAGGATTTATCACTCCCCAACCCAAGGCCAGATTGGCTTACGGGAATGATCGTCCCAAACCCAAAAATCTGTCCGAGTACCCCTTGTTTCGCATCAATATCAGCGATTTTATCGTACCTGATGGTTCGTTCCCGTTTTGTCAGCACACCCCCTTTGAAGATAATGCGGAGGTTCGTAATAATGTATTTATGTGACCGACGATATAACTCGATAATCAAAAAACCAACGATAGAGACAGCAACCGAGTACACCATGATAAAAAGCGACGTGTTGTTCTCCCAGTGTTGCCAATAAATCAGTCCAAATGCACCTGCAAACACGGCGAGATACAAAAGGAAGATGCTTAATCGGATTGCAACAAGCCAGGCGACGACACCAACAAGCAGTAAGACAAGACCCCACAACATTAACGGATACCACAATGCGACACCATTGCCGCTAAAAATAGTTGCGTAACTTGAAAATTCTGTCAGCCACCAAACCACAATCCCCCACACGATTACAAAGATGCAGAGTGCTTGTAATTTCATGAAAGATAAAGGATGAGGAGAAAGTAATCGTTCAATTTGCTCGTTTTTTAGAAGATCTTTTTTTTCCATCCGCAACCCTCATATGCTTCATCTTTGTCGCGGTTTTAAATCTATTGGTCTTCTTATATTTTATCAACAGGATGGTGACGATAAATGTACAGACCATCATGAGAAGCAGTGAAAAGCTGTCTCCTTGTCGTACCGGGTAATACAAAAATATTATTCGCACAATGACGTAGGAGACCGGGACAGTGAGATACGACACCGCTTTCCACCATCCTCTTATATGATCTGTTAATTTTATCAAAAAAAGGAGAAGATAAGTAAGAAGCAATGCGATAATCGCAGTCAGAGAAATCCAGCCAAATACCGAAAACAAGGCCATGTACCAGTTTTGTTTAAGAAACAAAGAGAGAAAATAAAATGCGTACAAACCGAGAATAATCACAAGAATGTACAATGGTTTTTTTGTGAGATGGTAAAAAATATTTTTCAGATCATGTATCATGTCGATTTTTGCTTTACGCTCTTCACCGACATAGCTGGGGCGAATCCCCAGCCCAAAGAACCACAACACAAATAAAAACCCGATATGGAGTGGGTTGAACAGATCCATATGAATAAGGAAATTAAAAAAACGTTGGACGAAAGTAATTATACTTATACCAAAGTTCATCAACGACTCTACAAACGAATATGATGATGCTGGGAACACAAATGCATTCCCGATGACAACAACACTAAACAACAGGGCTAGTCCAGCAGGAATAAAAAAGGGGCCTAAGAGGAGAAACGAAGTTGCAATCCATTCAAACACCCCTGTTTTTTCTTTCCTCGGCTCAACAGTTCCATAGTTCACGGTCACATGAAACGTCGCAATCCCGCTTCTCGTCACCGTGTAGCCAAGGGCATGACATATGGTCTGAAACAAAATACCGATGAAGTTGGTGAACCGGCAAAACGCCTCATGAGAATGTCGAAACCTTGTCAGCATCCGTTTCTGAATCTCAATGAAAATCAGCTGCAAAAACCAGAACGCAATCACACCAAGAATGGGTGCGAGAGCCGCTCCTACCAAGGAATCAATATTCAAGGGAATGTTCGCCATCTTTCTCCAAAGTGATAGTCAACCGAGTATATAAAAATCTTTTTTTTAAATAATCTCAACAGAAACCTCATTACCCTTGTAATCGTATGCCCTCCATGAAACCCCACCAAAGGCAGTGACACCGACAATTATATGGATTCTTCCAAAGTGACTAAACAAATCTAAATCCGCCTCAGATGGCCGGGCAATGGAAGACGGATGGGAATGCACCGTACCAACAACACTGAAATCCACAGGAAGCATATGTAAATGAAAAATCGCATGAGAGTCCCCTGAAATAGTTCCTGGGAGAAGAACCACTTCAATAATCGTGTTTTTATTCACACGGTCGATGCGAAGAAGTGCGCCGAATTCTTGCGGGAAATTTGATTTCGAACTCTCGAAAATCAGATCAAGACACTTCTGCGTTATCCTCCATTGAACAGGCGTATACTCAATTTTTTTCCGTCGAAAAAGCCCCATGTATCATCTCATAAGTTTTAATCGGACCATCTGATAAAAAGTTTCACCAAACCGGATAAACCGTGCTTTCTTCTCTGACCCTGTGACAATAATATTGTTTTCCTGGGTCACGGGCAATAAGAATCTTCCGTCAATGACCAGATTCGTCTCCTTACTTTTCGGTAACAAATGCACCCCGACCTTCCGATCAAGAGGGACAACCCACGGCCGCGCAGATAGTTTAAATGCGGCAAGCGGCGCGATAATCATCGCGTTCACCGTCGGATCCATAATCGGACCACCAACACTCAAGGAATAACTCGTCGAACCTGTCGGGGTTGCAATAATCACTCCATCAGCACCCATCGACTCAATCAACTCATCATCAACAAATATTTTGAGATAGAGAATCTTTGCTATCCTTGCTGTTTGAATCGTCACCTCATTGGTCGCATCAGGTAAACGTTTCCCATCCAGGGTGATTTTTAATTTCGCCCGCTCCTCAACATTATACTTACCATCAATAATCTGTTTTAGGCCTTCAATCGCATACTTTGATTCAACCTCGGAAAGAAAACCTATCCCACCTGAGTTAATCGCAAACACTGGTTTTTCAATTTGACTGAGAGCCATCAATATCGTTCCATCGCCGCCAATGGTCACCACGATGTCTGCGTTCTTGTCAATCTCTTTGAACGAAGACCCTTTCTCTTGGATTTCAGAGGCGATACCTTCCTCTACAAGCACTTTCCCATGTTCACGTAAAAACTCTACTACATCCTTTGCTAACGAAATCGACCGTTTTGCGCTAGGGTTACACACCAGGCCCCAAGTCGTGGTCACGTTTACGACCTCGCAAGTTTCATAAGTGGTGTCAACTTCACTAACAAAGACGGATGCTTCGTCACCAATGCCTTAATAATGCTCATGGTGCTAAATTCTTCAAATTTATAATCTTTTAGGGAGTCTGCAAGCATATCTAATGTTTTATCTTCCATATCCAGCATGATTTCTTTTACCACATAGTTCCGATGTAGCTTTTTTCCAAACGCTTTCTTCCACTGGGTTTCATACTCAGAGAGAGTTTGAGAATCGAAACGCTGTGTCTCAACTGCTTTACCGATTGTTTCACCAGCATATTTTCCTGCCTCAATCGAATTCATCAGACCACCACCGGTGATGGGATCAACTTGACGGGCAGCGTCACCGACTAAAATGAGGCTGTCTCGTACGGATTCAACAGGCTCGCCAACAGGATCCGCCCCAGTGATAACACGGAGTGGCTCTCCTTTTTTCAACTCCGGATGGGTAGCAATAAACTTGTCAAGGAGTTTTACAGCGAGTCCTGATTCGCTTAGACTTGCAAGGATACCAATCCCAACATTCGCAACATCTTTGCCTTTGGGAAACACCCAGACATAGCCACCGGGTGCAACACGTTTGCCTAGAAAGAAATCACAATATGGGCTGTCCCATTCGATGTTTGTTAACGTGTATTGTACGCAGGTTTCCAGGTCATAGGGTTTCAACGTTGTTTGAATTCCTGCCCATTTTCCAACTCTTGATTCTACACCATCAGCACCAACAACAACATCTGCTTCGATCTCAAGTTTTTCGTCGAAATGCTGTGCTCTAATTCCTTTGATTTTTCCATCTTTTTTCAGAAGATCAAGTGCGCAGGTATTCAGCATGATTTCTGCACCTTTTTTTACTGCTCCTCGCACTAATTCTTGGTCAAAAATATCCCGGTATACAACATACCCGGTTTCGCTGCCGGCGAATTCCGCGGATAATGTTATATGAGTTCCATTCGGAGAAAAGATACGAGCCCCCTCCATTTTAGTAGCAATCCATCGTTTCCCCTCAAGAATTTTTAAGTTGTCAACCTTCTGACTGATTCCTTCCCCGCACAGAACAGGCACACCGACTTCAGCGCGCCGCTCAACAATAAGAACCTTTGCACCTGCTTCTGCAGCAAATCGGGCAGTCACGCTCCCTGCAGGACCGCTTCCAACAACAACGACATCGTATTTCATAGTGATTTTTCCTCCCAGACTATTGCTCCAATCGGACATGTTTTCACACAAATAGAGCAACTGTTACATTGTTCTTTGTTCACCAGTGCTTTACTGATAACCATAAGGATAGCATCTTGAGGGCAAACAGAAATGCATCCCCCGCATGCCAGACATTTTTCTTTTCTTACGAATGCCTTAGGCTTTTCCATACGATTCACCTCGTGTGATACCGGAGGCTATAAGATGTGCAACTCGGATTGGCTCAGGTATGACACCACGTATGGTAGATATGTTTATTATTTCTTTTGCCTCCTCTAGAGACAACCCTGTGTATTTGATATAAATCGGGTTATGTTGTGTCGTAATTATTTTCAGCTCACCTCGTTGTAGAATGGTCCACCTGTCTTTCCAATCCTTAAAATTTTTCTGCAACGCACGTTTTATTTTGCTGAAATCTGGTTTGTCTCTCGTGATGGTGATTACAGGAAGATGCGTTGATTCAGAAAGCTCATGGATATCAACGACGTTAAATCCACCGAGACAGGCGCCGTCCACCATCACTGCTTTGAGTTGTCGTCGATGTCGTGAATTCTGGATCATCTGTGTACACATCACAGTTGCCTCTGTTCCATCAACGGTTACTTGGCTTCGTAGGACACATTCAAGATATTCGCCGCCACGCATCACCACACCAATCACCGTTGAATATTTTTCGCGAAAGGTGAACGGAGCATCGTCTATCCCCAGAATACGAATCTGTCGCTTCATCCTAGAAGTAAAAATCACACCTCTATTAAGAATGTTTCCATCAAAATTCAATATTTTTGAAACCAGTCTTATACTCTTGAATTAAGCTAGGTGTATCTTTGGTTTTGTAAAAGAGAAAATCGTCCTCTACTGCATATTACATTATATATTATAGAGCAGATGTATCAATACTGATGTGATTCTATGTTACTTTCTGATCGTTCCATCAAACAATTGCTTAAGAAAAAAAGCTTGATTGTAGAGCCAAAACCAATTTTGAAATCAGCGTCCATACGATTACATTTATCAGACCAATTTGCAAGACCTGACGGAAAAGTCGAACGAAAAGTAACATACATTCTCAAGCAAAAAAAACTAATCCTTAGTTCGACGATCGAACATATCAAAATGCCCTCTGATCATGCAGGATTGTATGACGGCTCTACGACATTGGCACGGGTCGGCATCACCTCGCATATGGGGAGCATGTTAATCTCCCCTGGCTCTGAGGGGAATCTAACACTAGAGATTTTTAATGCATCGGACAAATCGTTTGTGCTCAAAGCAGGGATGCGAATCGGGCAACTCCTTATTCTGAAACTCGATACGCCTGTAGATCATACTCAGCCAACGCTGTCCAGCTACAAAGGAAAAAACCACACGGGACTTGTCTTACCAGATAAAAAAGTTATTTACAGAAAACGAAAATAATACCGTTTCTTTAAAAAAAGAAATCGACATGTCATCACCAATCTTACCTTTTTTATATCGAAGATAAGCAAGTCGTTCTTCTTTGTTAAAATGTCAGGCCGGTCAATGTTTTTGTGTCAAGGACGCCGGTAATTGATCGTATTTTGTTAACGATGATCGTACCAAGCTCCTCGAAATTGTCCGCTTCGATTTTTGCAATCAGATCATATTCTCCAAACAAAGGGTGTAGCTCAATGATCTGCGGTATTTTTGATAGTTTGTTGTAGACTTCATGTTCGTGTGCTGGTGCGACATTTATTAGGACAAAGCCTATGGCCATCTGTTTTCCTCCTTTTCTTTTCATATTTTTTTTCATCAATATTCTTTATTTGATTTTTTGTTGACGTCATGTTTTCTTTCTTTTATCGGACCTAAGGTTCTACTTCGTCGGTGCTAATCTGCCCGCTCGCTGCAAGCTTACAACTTTCGCAGATGCCTTCCATTTCTTCCTCGGGTTCGAGTTCGTCTCCGCAAACAGAGCAGTATAGTGGCATAATATTCCATCCCTCTCACTCTGTCATGTGATGAGTGTCAAAATGCAATAGGATTATTGTTTATAAAGTCTTGTCTTCTCCCTTGAGGTTACAGCTGATAATGACCACAATTTTTTCATATATCTTCACCGTGTTTGCTTCATTATGAAATTTTTTGTAAAAAAAATATAATCATTTTTTTTATCTGCCATGTATGCATCATTATTATTTTCCAAAAAAAAAATCAAATGTATGATCATCGTACGTTACAATATATTTTAATACGTGTTTTTCAATACGGTGTACGTAGTGAGTCATTTTACAATGAAAGGGAGAACCAGATGGATTTGATGGGCCCTCAAAACGAAGATGAGCCCCCGCCTCTCGATGGTGTTGGAGATACTCTTTTTACTAGAGCAAGAAATCTCGAGCGTACGCTCGGTTTCGGAAACATCTTCTTAAAATTCGAGGGCGGAAACCCGACCGGGACACAGAAAGATAGGATTTCTCAGTACCATGTGAAGAAAGCATTGCGGGAAGGGTACGATACTATCACGGTCGGTACATGCGGGAACTACGGTGTGTCACTTGCTTATTTCGCAAAGCTTGCTGGGTTAAAAGCAAAAATTCTAATTCCTGAGCAGTACTATGTTTCACCAAAACGAAAAGAAGAACTGCAGAGTTTCAACGCTGAGATTCTCACCATTGATGGGAAATACGAAGACGCGGTCGAAGAGAGTCGGAAGCTTTCGCGCATGGAACACGTGTACGATGCAAATCCGGGGAATGGAAACGAAGGATGGCGCGGGTACATGTCTATCGCGTACGAGATTTATAGACAACTTGGTCGGTCACCAACTGCAGTTGCAACCCCAGTCGGTAATGGAACAACGCTCGTCGGGATTTATCATGGGTTCAAGAACCTCTTGGATAAGAACGTCATTGATCACATGCCGTACCTTGTTGGTGCATCCACCCCTGGTGGAAACCCAATCATCAAGAGTTTCAAGGCCGGAGCCTCAAAAACAGAAGATCTGCAACCCGAGGAAATCAAAGAAAGCAGCATCAACGAACCACTCATCGCGTACCATTCCTACGATGGTGACGATGCTTTACACGCTATTTATGAAACCAACGGCTGGGCTGATTACGCAAGCGATTCCTGCATGCTCAAGTTTCATACTTTACTCAAAGACCTCGAAGGATTAAACGTGCTTCCTGCGTCAGCAAGCCCCATTGAAGCACTCATTAAATTCAAGGAACACCGAGTCCTCAACAGCGATTACGTTATTGTTCTCACGGGGAGAAAATTTAGGTAAAGACATCACCACGGAATGATTCCTTTATGTCGAAGAATCGCGCCATAGTTTATGCGGACCGCTTGTACAGTTGTGCTGATGGAAAGACAGCACATGGGCTCGTACGGTACAGTAAAAAATTTAACATTGTCTGTGTGGTTGACTCGACAATACCTCCTGGTGATGCGGCAGAGTTCTTAGATAAAACAAAGAAAGGGATCCCTTTACTGAACGATCTTGACGATGCTTTCACATCGACACATCCAGACACGTTCATCATCGGCGCTGTTTCTGAGGGTGGTGTACTTCCTGAAGGGTACGACAAGGCGGTAGACTGGGCATTGTCAAAGGGACTGAACGTGGTTTCCGGGCTCCATCAATTTCTCTCAGACGATCCACGGTTTATCAAACGTGCAAAAGAGCATCATTGCACAATCACCGACGTAAGAAAAATATTCCGTGATTATAAACGATTCTACACCGGTGGGATTACAAAGGTACCATCTACCCGTATCGCACTCATCGGCACCGACTCAGCTATTGGAAAACGAACAATGGCGGTCTTACTGGTTGAAGAACTAAGGAAACGAGGGCGAACCGCTGATATGATTTTCACAGGTCAAACCGGCTGGCTCCAGGGTTGGCCACACGGCGTGGTCTTAGATGCGATGATAAATGATTTCGTTTCCGGGGGAATCGAAGGGGCAATCATAGACTCGTGGAAAGATCTCCAACCCGAGTTCATGATCATCGAAGGACAAGGAAGCCTGGTGCATCCGTTCTTCCCAGGTGGTTTTGAAATTTTAGCTGCAGGTCAAATACATGGATTCATCTTAGTTGACGCACCAAAAAGACCGCACCTCGATGGTTTCCCAGGGTATCTTATGCCAGACCCCAAACGAGTGGTGAAAATCGCTGAGTTACTCACTGAAAAAAAACTCGTCGGAGTCGGCATAAACCATGAACATATGACCAAGTCAGATATCAACACAGCAAAGAATACTTATCAGAAAATGTTCAACGTCCCTGTTACAGATCCACTCACTGAAAGTGTTCGTGAACTCGTCGATGCCATGGAGGCGATGTGTGATCACAAAAAGTAACCTTCTGTGTCTTTCATCGATTTCACTTTCTGACCCAACAATTGAAAAGGGCACAGTCCGTGCAGAAGTGCTACTGAATATGTTCGATGGAAAAGACAGTCGTTTCGAACTCATGAACAAATATGAACAGCAGCTTTCGGAAAATCATCTCCCCTTTCTCCGACTCGCATTCAGTATACCGTTGCTCAACTACGGTCTTTTTTCAGAAAAAATCCAGTTGAACTTTCCGGTAAGCAAGGCTGACCTTTCTTTACTCAACGACCTCAACATGATATTTAGTCGTGATATCTTCATTAACAAAATAGCGCATGGAAACAATCCATATATTCTCCCTGAGTTTTTTCCTAACGAAGAACAGATAAAACCAAACGATGGCGATCCAAAAGCAGTGATTACACCTATTTTAATACTTCCGGATACGATGATTGGTGACGCGATGGATCCAATGAAATCCGGGGTTCTTTCAAGCGGAGGAAAAGACAGCCTGCTCACCTACGGGTTACTCAAAGAGCTTGGCGCAAACGTCTATCCTTTGTATGTGAATGAGAGTGGTGGCCATTGGAAGACCGCGCTGACTGCATATAAATATCATCAAAAAACAGAACCGAATACGCAGCGGATATGGACGAACGTTGACCGATTCTACAGTTTCATGCTTGATCATCTGCGACTCATACGGCCTGATCATCGGAAGATTAGGCATGATACCTATCCAATACGGTTGTGCATCTTCCCGTTCTATGTGTTCAGCTTACTCCCCATTTTTGTTGAGGAAAAAATTGGAA
>CAYGVY010000030.1:0-10894 GCA_964353435.1 uncultured Thermoplasmatales archaeon
GTTGTTTTTCATCGCTTGTTTTCTGATATATTCAACCTCATCGTACCATTTCATAGAATCCACCAAAGCTGTATCTTTGACTTCAATAAAAAGGTAATGGAAAACGTCCTCCTAGAGAAACCAGGAACTATTTTTTCTTTTCATCGCGCATTTTAAATAAAGACGGCAGATGAATTGTATAGGTTCCATCTTTTTGGATCACAATCGGTTCTTTCTCCAGGAGTCCTTTGAGGTCGATATGGTATTTCCCTGGTTGTTCCACCCCAATAGTCTCTGGAGTATCGGAATGGTCTACTTCAGCTTTTATTTTTTCAATAATCGCTTTCCGTTGATCATCACTTATTGGTTCACCGAGGTTGATTTCCTCTGCTGGTTCTTCTTGTTCGATCTGGTCTTCGATCATCTTTCGTAGGTCTTTTGGTTTCAGCGTAATCCATGTCTCGGTACCCTTCAGCGTACCCTTGTTTTTTTCGACAGCAAGCTGCATGATTTTGGTGGTGAGATCCTGACCGATCCCTTTACTCATAATGTCTCGTTCTGTTTCATTTAATGGTTGTTTCGTGAAAAAAAACCTGTTTCCCCCGCACCCT
Organism: uncultured Thermoplasmatales archaeon; assembly: GCA_964353435.1. GTDB lineage: Archaea > Thermoplasmatota > E2 > DHVEG-1 > DHVEG-1 > SM1-50. Next base: position 591 of record CAYGVY010000030.1, read on the forward strand.
GGGCATCCTTTCAACAACTGCGAGGATCCTTCTTCGAAGACATGACCACATTTGAGACATTGATGTGGCATTAACTTGCTCCTTTCCCAGGAATAATCGTGGTTTCAATCATGTCATTGTCTTTGTGTACCATCTTAAGGAGATGCGCTGGTCCGATCACGGTCATTCGGGGTTTTTTTGCTACGCCGAACACCCGCTGGAAGAACCCGACTTTTTCATTTTCGTATCCGCCGATCTCAATACCTATGAATGTATCATGGTTGATTTCTTTCATCGTATGTTCAATGAGTTTTGTTTGTTCTGTTGGAGTCAGACCATGTTCTAAGACAAGGATTCTTCCTTCTTTGACTTCATTTAAAATATACTTGAGTTTATCTGAGGAGGAAAGATGCTCAAGTTTCTGATGGGAGATCAGATTAAACGCGATCCCGCCGTCTTTTTTCGCCATAGTTTTTACCTCCTCTTCTTATGTCGTTTCTTCCCGAACTCTTTTATCATCATAGTATACAAATTCTCAGTATTATATCCGGTGAGCGCACTGATAGGAATAACTGGATGTTGTGGAAACGCGGATTTCAAGGTGGCCGGGCTTGCGTTCTCCGCATCGATTTTGTTTGCTGCGATGAGAATGGGGAGATTCCGTGCCTCTAGGTTCCCAATGATGGTGACATTGACCTGGGTGAACGGGTCCTGTGTCGCATCCATGACGAGTACGACACCGTCGATGTCGTCTAACCAGCGGATTGCTTCAATGACTCCCTCGGTTGCTTCTTTTGCTCGCATGCGCGAGTCATCCTTGTTCATCCCGTACATATTCATGAATTCTTTAAAATCGATTTTTGTGGCAATCCCTGGTGTGTCCACAAGATCCATCGTCAATGATGATCCACCGTTATTAATCCGGATGTTATTCTTCCATTTCGCCCGTCGTGTCTCATGAGGAACTTCAGAAACACTTCCCATGATGTCCCCTGTCCAATCCCGCAGAATTCGATTTGCAAGCGTGGTTTTTCCGACATTTGGCGGGCCATAGATTCCAATCTTGGCGTGGCTCTTGCCAAAAACCTTTTTGATCATCTTTGAAAATTTACTTTCTCTGAATCTCTCGAGTATTCCCATCCCATTCCATCTCCAAATAGTGTATCTAAATCCGTTAATTAGTATACAAATTATGTTTATTAGTTTAGCGGCTCATGATTGTATCGCATGAACCACAATAAAATAATAATCCTTAAATAGCCACAACATTATTCGCATGATGGAGAATTAATTTCATGGGACGGCATGATTTATGACTGAAGAAAAAGTAGGTGGTATAAGCGTGAAAGGAGCAACAGACTCATTTATGGAACGACTGCAGGAAGCATCAACTGAACTTGGTTCTATCAAAAGTTCGTTTTCTAAAGGCATGGATGATCTTGCAAAGATCCAGAGTATGCTGAGTCTCGACGGATTGAATAAAATGGATTCTATGATTCACTCATTTGAAGAACGCCTTTCTGAAGCGGAACGACGACGAGAAGAAGCAGTAGAGGGAGCCCGACGGTACAGTATGGAGCTTGAAAAAGAAAAAGACCGACTGGTGAAACTCTGGGATGCCTATAAAAACCAGGAAGAATCATTGTCCGCACAGGAGAAACGCGTTGCAGAACTCGACGAGAGATTACGGGATACCGAGCAGGTCCACATGCAGTTTGAACGAGATGCGACTACGCGGATACAGACTCTGACGCAGAAGTTAGAGGAACGAGAGCAGGCTGTCCAGCAATTAGATGATCTGAGGCAGCAAGTGATGAGGTTCGATACCATCAGAACCCAACTGGAAACAAATACGGACCGTATGCGCGGGGACCTCACGGTAAAAGACGACATCATCAGAACACTGGAAAAGCAAGTTGAGCAGCTGCGCGGATTTGAACAGTTCGCAGATTTCAAGACGAAGTTTGAAGAGGTCTCTACGGAGTACGAGAAAGAAAAAGAACGACTTACGAAGTTGTTCCGTTTATATGAAGAGACCGAATCGGAGAACAAGATGATAAAAGAGGATCTCCGGGAATGGCAGAACTGGTTTGACTCCAATGACGAACTCTTTACAAAACTGTTTACCTCAGTAGAACACCTGAAACACCGCAACACCGTGTCGCCCGCTCAGACTACGGTTGATGAGGAGATTGAAATCCCACCGTCTCTTGAGGAGCGACAAGAACCAGCTGAGAAACCAAAGCGGAAACTCAGGTTCAGAAAATAAAAAACCATCATTTTTTTCTTTTTTTATTCTATTTTTATAGTACTAATTCCACTTTCATCTTCTGACACCGTAATCGTATGTTCAGTGAAATGTTTGATATCTTCGACATGGGTGATTAGGAAGATTTGTCGGAATTTTGAGGAAAAACTATTCAGTGCTTTAATGATGTTTTGTTTCCGTATCTGATCCTGTGAACCAAAGATTTCATCCAGGATAATGAATTGAAAGACGCTGCCTGCACGCTCGGTAATGATCTCTGAGATAGCAAGCCTTATGCAGAGGTTTGCCAGGTCTTCTTCTCCCCCTGAGAACCGTTCAATCGTGTATGGTAACCCACGGTCGTACACCAGGAGGTTGTAGTCTTCATCCAGCTCGATTTGTGAGTATTTCCCATCGGTGAGCTCATCAAAGAGTTCTGATGCATGTGATGAAAGGGTTGGTCGGATCTGAGAGATAAGGTATGTCCGGTAGGAATCTATGACCTCGGACAACATGCTGAGGCGTTGTGCGTCGTTTCGTTCGCTTTCTAGTTTTTTAACAAGTCTTTGTTGTTCTTCAATGTTTTTTTCGAAGGTTTTTATCTGCTGACCGATCAGGTTTTTTTCCCCTTCTTGTTCTTTCTGTTCTACCGTTATTTCTTGATGTTTCTCTTTGATATTATCAAGTTTCGACAATGCCTCTTGATAGACTCTATAGGTTTCGCTGACACGAATTCGTATCAGTCTGTACTGTTTTTCATCAAACTCGACAGCGCCGATTGCTTTGAGTTCTTTTTTCTTGTTTTCCAGCTCTCGGTTTTCTCGCTGGATTTCTTCAGTGGCATGGCGAAGGGTGATCAGGTGTTTTTCTCGTTCAACGACTTGACTGCGGAGGTACATGCTTTTCTTCTGTAACGCTTGTTTCTCCCGAGAGAGTCGATCATATTCTGTCTCCAGTTTTTTTCCATCCTCGGTCAATTTCTGTGTTTCATGATTTTTTTTCGTAAGTTCTTCTGTATAGGATGTAAGAAGTTTTTTTTGCTGTTCGCCTAATACGCGTTCGCAGGTCGGGCATTTCGCCTGTGGTCCCATTTTTTCGATATGGTGTTTTTTTGTTGTTAATTCTTTGATATCGTCTCTTAGTCGGTGCAAGAGCGTTGTATTCTGCTCTTGTTTTTTCAACACTGTCTGGATGACGTTATTGTTTTTCTCCTGCTGTTGTTCAAAGGTTTGAAGATCTTTTTCAAGGTTTTTATATATACTGAGTTTCTCTTTTTGTTTTTCAAGGATTTCTTGTCGTTCGTTTGTTGTTTTTTCCAATGTTTTGATGTCGTTTTCTAAGCGTTGTTTTTTTTCGAATCTGCTTTTTTTTCCCTCGAGTTGTTCTTTGGTCGTGCAGAGTTTTTCGTATAAAAGTTTCTTTATTTCGCAGTCTTTTTTTGTTTTAGAAAGTTCCTCTTCAATTTTTTGATGTTGTTTCTTCTGCTCTTCAATTCGCTGAGCTAGTTCTTTTTGTTTTTTTTGTAGGGTTTGTATCTCTTGTTTGTATACGGTTATTTTGTCTTGGCCATGTTCATCGACAAGCTCATTTCCTAGTTTTTCAACAAGATTTTTTTTCTCTTTTGTGTCCGATCGAATCTCACTGATGATGTCGTCGACTGCGTTGATCCCTAGCATTCGGAGGATGAGTTGTCGTCGTTCACTGGGGTTCATGGATGATAAGGTGTTCAGTTCTTTCTGTTTCGCGAAAATCGAGGTGTAGAATGATTTCCAGTCCATCCCTAGTTTCTTTTGGATATACTTACTGAGGACTTCTGCACCATTTGCTGCTAACTTCCCGTTTACGGTCGCGCTCCCTGATGCTGACAGGTTTTTTCCGCTCATCTCTCGGACAACATGGTAGGTGTCATCATCGAAAATGAACTCAAGTTCAACCCGACACGGGTCAGATGGTGCTGCGCCTTCTCGTTTGATCTGGTCTGTGGAGGTGCGCGCTGCCACAGGGCCATAGAGTGTCCATGCGACCGCTTCAAACAAGGTTGATTTTCCTACGCCGTTTAATCCAACGACACCGGTGACTCCATCAGGGAATTCGATGTAACTTTCTTTGAATTTCCGGAAGTTTTTCAGACGGATTGATTTGAGTATCATGGTTTTTTCTCTTGTTCTTCTATTTTATGGATGTAGTGTAACCCAAGGTTGAGGAGTATTTTTTTTTCCGGGTATTGTTGGGTAGTCAAGAATTTCTCAAACTCGTCTGCCAGTGATTTCATCTTGTAATCTTTACTCAGTGTTGCCTCATCGGTTTTGATGTTTGTAGATTTAATCTCAAAATGGACAGAGGTTTTCCCAAGGTCTCGTATCTGATGAAAATCGATTCCTCGTTGGATGTGCGAGGGGACGTTCTCAAGACGGACGCGTATAATTTTATCTTTTGGGTCGATAGATCGGATAGTTTCTTTTACCTTCTGTACGATCTGTTCAATACGGAGTGTCGAACAATCGAGTGAAGGTGCGTCAACCATAATCCTAGTTTTTAGAGGAATGAACCGGTGTTTGAGTTTTTGTCCGAGGTCAATTTCAAGGCATCCTTTCTGTGAGTCTGCCTCGGTAAAGCTCAGATGCTCTGTTGATCCTGCGTAAAACGCGTTCTCCTGTAGTTTTGTGTACATATGGTAGTGCCCAAGTGCGATATAATCAAAATCCTCCTGGAGGTTTTTCACAGGGATGAACAGCTCGTTGAACTCGTTCATTTTGAATTCTTTTATCCCTGCGACCGCACCATGCGCCATGAGTACGTTGAAGTCAGCTTTCTTTTCTCGTGTAATTTTTTTGAGATTGGTCTCAAATTCTTTGGGGCTTTGACACTGAGGAATCGCATGGACCATGACCGTTTCATCCTTGTTTTTTAATGAGACGGTTTCGTATCGATTGTTGTGGATAGGGTAGACATTATCAAGATGCTCAAAGATAGAGAAAATATTTCCTGTTTCTTTGAGCTTAGGTGTCTCATGATTCCCGGAGATGACGATGAACGGGATGTTTTCTTTTAACAATCGCAGAATCTGTTGTACGGCAACCGTTATCGCCCGATTTGTTGGTCGAACAGAGTCAAACAGGTCACCTGCATGGAGCACAAGATCAGGTTTGGTTTTCACCGCATAGTCGATGCACTGGGTAAACGCATCATACACGTCTATCTCTCGTTGGTTCACACCTTCTTCTGTTACTTTCCGGTATGCAGAATAACCAAGATGGGTATCAGCGAGATGTAAAACCCTCATACTTACCTTCTTTTTCGTGCGAGTTTCAGAGACACAACATCGCAAGCGAGGGTGATAGCATCGAGGGTTGGTGCGATAGGGGGTGCGTACGCTGTCTCCAGTTTTCGGAACTCTTCGACCGGAATCTTACCCAAGATAGCGCAGGCAAGTGTGTTGATCCGTTGTGCCGCGTTACTGCCCACCGCTTGAGCAGAAAGAATATGCCCGGTTTCTTCATGTACACCGACTTTGATGATAATGGGTTCTCCGCCAGGGAAGTAATCTGGGCGGGAGGAGCCTTTGTATTTACCCGTGACAAGAGGGAGACTTTTCATTCCCTGTTTGACCGGACCCACTGCTGCGATCTCTATGCCAAAAAACTCCGATGTCCTGCTAAAGAGCACACCAGATGATAACGAATAGAGGCCACCTGCAGCATTGATCCCACCGGCAATACCTTGTCGTACCACAACGCTTCCAAGTCCGATGCCGAGAGGTTCGTTGGTCACAAAATCAATATATTCAGTGCAATCACCGACTGCGTAGACGTTTTTCACTGAGGTCTCTGATTTTTCATTGACTTGTATGCCACCAGTTTTTCCAATAGTACAACCGATAGTTTTTGCAAGTAACGTTTCTGGCTTCGTCCCTGTTGCGATGATGAGAAGATCTGTTTCGATTTTCTTTTCCTCCCCAGTTGGAGTATCTTTGATGACGAGTGAGGTGATGACGCCCTCATGTTCTTCTGTGCGTATCGCGAGATGATTCGTATAGACCGAAATCTTCTCTTGTAAAACTTGCAGCACTGGTTCGCTCATGTCATCATCCAAGGTATTGGCAAGAATGGCGGGAAGCGCTTCAACAACCGTGACCTTCATACCTTTCTCATGAAGCGTATCTGCCATCTCAAGACCGATAAGACCTGCGCCAATGATCGTTGCTTTTTTTCCTTTTTTTATCTGAGCAAGAATTTGTGTACCATCATCGATTGTCCGAAGGACATGAACACCTTGAAGCAGTTGTCCGTTTTTCTGGATGTTTTGGATAGGGGGAAGCCATGGTTTTGCTCCTGTTGCAAAAATAAGGCTATCGAATTCCTTTACAATACGGTCGGTCCCTTTTTTTGCTAACACTGTTCGTTGTTGGATGTTGATTTCTTCTACGGTTGTTTCAAGATGCACATCGATGTGTTCTTTTTTGAACCAGTCTTCAGAAAACTCGATGAGGTTGAGAAACTCTGGGATTGTTCCAGCGATTGCGTACGGCAACCCGCATTTTGAATATTGTGGGTATATCCCTTTTTCGAAAACGGTTATGGAGGCGGTTCGGTCTGTTTTTCGTGCGAATTGCGCCGTGGTCCCACCACCTGCGCCACAGCCGATGATAATGATTTGTCGTGCTTTGGTCACTGAAAATCCCCATCCAACTAACTGAGATGTTTTTTTAAACGTTTTTGATGAAGATGATGTTCTTTAAAAAAATAGGTTCCTGCCATGATTATGCTTTTGTTACTCCTTTGATGACTGTATTACAAGAATCGAATATATGTTGAATTATGGCAAATCCAATGGTGTGATATCCTGAACGAAAAGATTGGTCTGCCGCAGCATATTCTTGTTCATGCTCAGTGCAATTTCTTCCTTGGATAGCTGCTTTTTCAATGCTTGATTTGCCGATACTGAGCGCGATCTTTCCTAGTGTGGAAATTGAAGCTTCTGATCCTGTGATATTGTTGAAGGCTGCTATCGCTTTTTGCATCATTTGAAGAGATAGGGTGTAGTTTTGCATCCAGATGTTTTCGATGATTCCTCGTGAGGCATTTGGTGCGCCTAGCCAGAGTTGTTCGGTGAGAAACGCCTGTTCTTGCATGCCTCGATCCAGAGCAGTCAGAAATGGGGTGATGTCTGAAGCATTATGAATCATTTGGTGTGCGAGGATTTCGTTTTCCTCGTTTTCCGAAAGGAAGACGTTTTCGACGTTTTGGCAGAGAGATGTTAATGTTCCATGACCGTAAAGATGAAGGAGCTCTAAGGATAGTGCTGCTGCTTCTCCTGTTTGGTACGGGTCGTAGAAATCGTTATCACAGATATGTACCGGAACATAAATCGAGGAGCACGGATGGTTTGCTGCAAACCATCCGTTACTTAGTAGATTGGCGTGTTCATTTGGTATTTTGTATATCATTGCTGCTTCGTAGATGGCAGTGTCTTCACACAGAGGCCGGAGTCCATCAAGATCTGTTGCGTGAAGCCGAGAATAGCTTATCATATTTTTAACAGAGATACTGCCGCTCATGGGTCGGATGTGTGCCTGGAGTTCTTTTTCCCAGGCGTGCACTGCGGTACAGACCATTATCTTTGCTGTATTTCCGTTGATGTCTAAGAGTTTGACGCTATAGGGTCCAACAGTGGCGCGTTCTCCCAGATAGATTGTTACTTCCTTGTTCAGTCCATAGGAATGAAAGACAAACCTTGGAACTGCTTGTACGGTGATGGAGAATTGGTTCGTTTGAATGATTTTCACACCGCAGATTGATTCAAGGTGGACAATGCTGTCGTGTCGTACCCATGTTTCTTTCTCTATATCAAACGAAGACGCAATCGGTAGTGATTTGACGAGTTGTGTCCCCCAGAGGTCTTTTGGGTAGTTGGACATGATGAGGATATCGGTAACATCTTTGATTGTATGATGCACTGCATCTGCTTCAATGACGACTGCTCGTTGTGGGCCGACTAAAAACAGGTTCTCGGAAACCCCTGTAGCATGAAGCTGATCAATCACCTCGGTAGTCAGTAGTTTGATTGCTTCGTCTTCGTTGTCTGCGGTTTGGCAGGCGTATCTAATCCAATCAAAGTCATCCCAAGCATTTTTTGTCGGATTTACCCAATGTGAAAGTGTATCTGCATCGCCAAAGGCAAGCCCCGCGTCAGTGAGAACCATGCCTGCTTTGACGATATTCGGAAGAGTATCTCCTTGTGTTGCGACACCGAAAAATGTATGCGTGACGATAAACTCCCAGGGTTTTCCAGTCCACGGGTGATGATAGGTGTATTGCGTTCCTTCTGGGACACGACAGAGTACTTGCAGACCTGGTCTACTTGGGTCTCGAACCTTTAACAGAAGACTGTAATTCCCTGCGGTTGCTGGAGGTGTTATCACAATATCTTTGCAGCTTTTTCCTATAGGAATAATCACAACGGAAAATAAAATAATAAAGATGAAGAGACAAGGCAGTGTTTTCTGTTGATGTATCATATAGTAATAAAATATAAAGCCAAAATATATAAAAGTATGCTCTGAGTGGATTTTTATTCAGGAGGTACTTCTTTCTTCTTCTTCTTCGTCTTTTTCGCAGTGGTTTTCTTCTTGGTCGTTGTCTTTGCCTTGGTTTTCTTCTTGGGTTTCTTAGCTTTCTCTGTTTCTTCAGCGGGAAGTTCCTCTTCAGCAGGTACTTCTTTTTCTTCCTTTGGTAACTCTTCTTCTGCTGGCTTTTCTTCAGTGATTTCTTCTTCAGATGGTACTTCTGACTCTTCTTTTATTGGTTCTTTGGGTTCTACCGGTTCTTCTTCTTTTTTCTCTGCTGGTTTTTCGTCTTCAATGATGATCGTTGGTAATCGCATGATTTCTGTTTTATTAATCTCAATGCGTTTTACTGGGTAGTAGACTTTGCAGTTCTTGTAAATCTCACTGCCGATTTTTCCGTCGAGGCAGTCTTTGATGAAGGCGTTGAGGGTTTTTGTTTTACCTTCTTTGCTGATGACCACTTTCATCACGTTTCTGATGAGTTTTTTCTGTGAGCTTTGGATTCGTTTCTCTGCTATTGCAAAGGGTTTTACTCGCAGAAGCGCGCCGTCTCTAGTTTCAACGTCGAAAACACCGTCGACGCGGGATTTTCGTCTTCTGGTCATCCGTCGGAGGTAATCTGAGGTGAGCACGTGACCTTTGAGTTGGGTGTGAGCCGTGTTTTGTTCCACTTTATCGACGGTGAAAAGGAGTTTAATGTGGGATTTTCGAAAATCGTTGGTGAGTTCTTGCAGGGAGACTTCTGTAACTCTGCCGATGAGGCTGTTCGGTGTCTCTGCTAAGGTCTCAGCAACTGGAACGTTATTAAATAACGATGGTGCGAGTATCTGGTACCAGTTTTTTGCTTTCCATCGGTCTTTGACTTTTCTTGAGGTCGTCCGTGCACGTGCTTTGGCCATACGTATCACTTATACTTTATTACTTTTCTATGAAAGGATTTTTGGAGTAATAGAGTTATTCTATTTAAATGCTACTAGTGGCTGACCCTAGGAATAAACCCTGGAGTTATCGAGAAAAGATTTTTAAAAAGCATCCAAAATTTTTAGATTTCGTTCTTTTCCTCTCTTTCGTATCTCCTCTCTGATGTTCAGATAATATTTTTTATTTTCAAACACATTTTTTGAGAAAACTAAAAAAACCTCTTTTTCCTGTTTCAATGCTTTCTGGATGTTCTCCCAGATGCCTGGTTTGAGACGGAGCATATCAATCCATATCTCTGTGGCACCCGACTCTTTAAAAGTATCAAGGATTGACGGGATTTCTTCTAATGAAGTGGTTGGATACACGGGACCAAAGAACACGCTCGTTTTCACGCCTGCATCAGCATAGGTTCGTAAGGCTTGTAATCGTTCTTGGATGGAGGAAGAACGTGGTTCAAGTGCCTTCCTTTGTTCATCGTGTAATGTTGCGATACTCATCATCACTTGCGACTCAGAAAATCGTGAGATCAGATCAAGGTCTCGTGTGACAAGGGCTGATTTCGTTTGAATATGAATCGGGAAATCAACCTTC
>CAYGVY010000031.1:0-10802 GCA_964353435.1 uncultured Thermoplasmatales archaeon
GGTTATAGTTAACCCATATTACATCTGAACTATCAATATTTAGACTACCATATTCTAGGTTAAAAAAACCATTGTAACCCCATTCTTCACTTAAGCTGTTTTTCACAATCCAGTAGCCGCCGTTTGTGATGGAGACATCGTCTTTCCATCCGACGATGACGACTTGATGGTTGGTACCTTGAACGGGACCAGGGCAGGGATAATAGTCCGCGGGATTATGATGTGTATAGCCCCATTCCTCCAGGTTATTTGGACCATGAAGATAAATGGTAAACAGCATTGAAACTACGATTGGTCCGGATTCCATGATCTGGGTTTTCATCGCATTTCGATCCTCTACACTTCCATCCGGGTACCATTGCCCATACGTCGAGATAGGAATAAGAAATTCCTTCCAATCAGGGCTGGCATTCGCACAAGGAACACCATCTTTGACTTGATAGGGGAAGCAAAATTCTGGGATAATCCCATTACAGTAGTTTCCTGAGGATCTATTGCTTTTGATGTAATAATAAGCAGAATGCGCCGATCCTCCTTTAGCGCAGCTTCCTGCTAATGGAAGACAGGAGAGGACGTATTGCTCAGACAGATCAAGACGTAGAGCGGGACATCCTTCTCGGATTTGAATGATGCTTTCCAGTGCACCCATAGCAGCAAAATCCCAGCAGCTTCCACAACTCCCTTGATCTTTCGCAGGTGTCGTCCAATCCGTTCCATTCTTGTCTCTCCAGCTGAAATATGGTGGTAAATCTTGTTTGATTGTTGGTTTTGGTGACTGGCTTGTTGTATCATCGATAGAAATTTGATTCACCATTGATTTTTGGTCAGTGAGGATCTGTTGTGATTCACATCCGCAATTTTTTTGTTCGGTGAAATCGTTGGCTTGAACACCATTATCGATTTCATATGTCGAACAGACGAAAGATATGGTTGAGACAATCAACAGCATACATACAAAAATTCCTATGATTTTGTTTTTCATATTTTCAAATCCTCTCCTGTTAAAGACAGGTCACAGTTTGTTATCCAGTAAATGGATTTAAATGTTTGGGAAAAATAAAAATATAAAAAAGAACCATTGACACGGTTTTTAAGACTCATTGTTTTTTGTGCGACTCGATTACAATAGATCAATTTAAGAAATTTTTTTATATTTACTACTTTTCATCTATAAGTTTTTCACTTCGTTTCAGACCATGCAGCATTTCCATTCACAGCCTTAAAGCATAGGTGAAGCTCGTGATAACTAAGAGTTCTATTTAGTTTTTTTAGATTTCATTGAGTTTTTCTTTTATTACCTGAATAATAGAATTTACTGCCTTTCTTTCAGATTCATTGAATCCTGTTCTATTATAATAAGCAATAAATCCCCTATTATCAGAAACTCTTAATCTCATGAATGCTACACAACCTGGGGCTGATCCAAGATGCCCACCCCATGTATCATTATTTTCATCAGTTGTATATAACCATCCTAATCCAAATTTCATTTCAATTGAAGTGTTACTTGCATTATAGCTACTATTTGGATATTGAATCGTATGCATAAGTCTAATAGTTGAACTATTCAGAAGCGAGTATTCATTATATGTTCCATTATTCATATGTGCAATAAGGTAATGAGATAGATCTTCGACTGTAGTACGTATACCTCCAGCTGGAGAAAAATAAAGAAAATCATAATTAGGAAGCCGAATAAGTCTTCCCTCCCGATCAGTAATATAAGGAACAGCAATCCTCTGCCTCTCAAGTCCATTTGGATGAAATCGTGTATCTTTCATATGGAGAGGATCGAAGATGTTTTTTTGACAATATTCTTCAATAGATTGATTTGATATTAATTCAACAAGATAACCTAAAATAACATAACCTAAATTAGAATAATTTGCTTCAGCACCAGGAGGGTAATCCATCCATAGTTCTGGCATATAGATTCTTCCTCCTGGAACGAGGAGTTCTTTTAGCATCGGATAAGGCTCCTTCATTATTTTAGGGATGAATGGGAAATTGAAAAACATCTTCAAAGTTCGTAATAATCCAATTTTTTCAATAAGACTATCAATACTTTCTATATTATGGTCATAAAGGCTTGATTGGTGAGCGAGAAGCATACGGAACGTAATATTTATATCTGGATATTTTAGATTCTTTAAATTAAAAGGAAGCCATTTACTTACATTATCATCAAGTTTGAATTTTTTTTGTTCATATAGTTGCATGAGGGCTGTTGCGGTGATACTCTTTGAGATAGATCCAATTGCATATATTGTTTCATTAGTAGGTTGTTTTCCTGTAAATAGATTATATTTTCCAAATCCCCTAGAAAAAATAAGACTATTATTTTTAATAAGTCCCAATGAAAGTGACGGAAGTTTTGCTTGCTTCATTAATTCAATGATTTTTTGGTCAAAATCATCCGATGTGTCAACCTGTTTAACTGATAAAGGATTTTTATTATCATTCAGAAAAGACCCTGTAACAGGGGTAAAACTTGCTCCAATAATCACGAATATTGCTGCTGAAACAGTTAATTCTGATATTAATTTACATTTCATGTTCTATCACTCTTCTTTTAATCATGCCCGAAATAATACAGATCAAGTAATTCATCCCATTTGGTATCTTTTGCAAAATCAGCAAATGTATAATTAATGGTATATAGCCCATACTGAGTTAATCGGTATATGATTCGTTGGGTTGGCGAATAAATGGAAATCCCATGAAAATTTTCATTTTGATTTTCAGATGGTTTTATTAATGAAGAATTATCAATTGCAGAAAGAACATATCTTGCAGCAGTATATATATCAAGCATTCGGTTTTTCGCTAACACGCTTATCTTTTCTGAAAACACGTATAACTCATGTGCAAGAAAGTCTGTTTGTCTAACTTTATTTAATTGTAAAACCATTGTAGAACTTTTAAAAGCTAAATCTAGCATAAGACGAATTCTTAATGGATTAGAATGATATTGTGTTATAATTGCTTCTGCAAAATTATTTACAGCAGCTGTTATAGTATCCGTATCACTCGATTGTATACCAAACAGGGGGCATTTCCCAAATATGGGTAAGCCACCTTTATCGTCATTATCAATTTTTAAGGTTAAAAGATAGGTAGAGTCTCCTTCCACATTATATGTATCAACAAATAATTGTGCAAGCTCAATTGGGGTTATCTCTGGATTTGATGTTAATTCCTTTAAAGTCACTTCAATCATGTTTGGACTGCCAATCATAGTAGATTCCCCTGCGAGAATAATATGAGCACATTCTTTTAACTCATAAAAAACTTCAAGTTGTCCCATATGACATCCCCAAGTAAATAAAATATCTGGACGGATATTAGATGATAACACTGATTTGAGTTCAGAAATATTTATGTATGAATCCGGACCCCAAATTTTACTTGAAGATTCGTCTTGGCACATTCCTATCCATCCAGCGCCATGACTGAATAAAATGAGAACATAATGTTCTGCAGGATAATTCAATATCGTCCAATTTACAAAATCAATCAGTGTTTGTGGATCACCCATGTTTTGTTCTTCAAGATACCACACAGTTTCGTTTAAAGTATAATTTGCTAATTCATTGATGTTATCATCGTGTTGAATATGATAACGTCTGGTTCCACCAAAAGCATTTTGGTCACCTCCCCAGATATTGTAATCATCCGCTTGTATCACGATGTTGACCTCCGAGGTTGAACCAGATAATTCCATCCGATTCATAATGTGAAGAATTCCAATGTCTCCAGGTAAATTCCAACCTTCGGGAGTATTAATTGTTAAATCACCGACCCAATAGGCCATATACGTCCAATTTGCCACAGTCTCTGTTTTTACGGATTTCATATCTTTTGCAACATCTATTCTGAATATTCCTCTGTTTGTTGAAGCGATACCTGATCCAACAAATAGTATTATTATTCCAAATACGAGTCCATTTATTATTTGTTTATTTTTCATTTTTTTCCTCTATCACTTTCTTACCAGCATCCCACAAAAACAGTCTTCTCTTTACCTGACTTTCCGTATAACAAACCTGTTCCTCCTTTGACATTTGTTAAGCTGTAGTTTCATTTAAATGTTTTGATAAAATAAAAATTAGAAACAACGGTTACAAAAGTTCACGAGGTTTATTCCATTTCAACGTTACAACAACTTTGAGGTTTTTTATAAAATCTGTAAGTTCAGCATCGGTTCGTTTATGAAATCTGTTTTCGGTTTTTTTTATTGAGAGTTCCAGAAAAAGAAAGTAATGCTGTGGTATAAGATTTTCTGGTCCTTTTTTAAAAAAACTGAAGAAGAGAAGGTCTGGGATACAAGAAGAGGTGATAATCGAAAAGGGACGCAGACCCTCCCTCGCCGTTCCATCCGTTAAGTCTAGGTTTTTTTCTTTTTTTTGCCGTGGAGGTCTTCATATTTTCCGACGAAGACGTACCCATCGTCTGTTTTACGTAGTAATCCTTCATCCAGCATAAGGTCAAAGACTTTATCGGAGACTTTGATGTTTTTCGCTTTGTCATGTGTCATTTTTATTTTATATTCGGGGGCTTCATCGTTGAGGTAGTTTGGCTCTAATTCATACATCACGTTTATTTTTGGCATAATTTCTCTCCATTTACTCCTCTTTGATACATTTTAGCATGTTACATTTTGACAATATTACTATATAAAGATATGTGGGCCAATTGCCACAATGGAAATTTATCACGACTCTGGAAAAGTGATGTCCTCCTGGAAAAAAATTTAAAAAAGGATAATGTTTAAATAGAACAATAACGTTGTTCAATCTTACCTAAACAATAAAAATAAGGAAGGTGGAAAATGGAGAGTATGATAAAAAAAGTAGGCAGTTGGCTATTCCTGATCGGAATCTGCGTAGCCCTTCTCGTTGGGCTCATCTTCGGCATAGGACAAACGACGAATGCAAACCTGACAAATCTTGAGACACCGCTCGGAATTATTGTTGCGGTACTTGGATTTATCGTCGGTATCTTATCGTTCTTTGCCCTCGGAGCAGTCACCCAAGAAAAAGTACCCACGTTCTTGATCGCATCACTGATCTTAATAGGTCTAGCGATCGCAGTGACATCAACCGAATGGATATTCGGAAGCTTCCGCGAGTTAGCACCCCTGTTTACGAACATCACGCAGTACCTGGCTATATTCGTCGCACCTGCTGCCATTATACTGGTTGTTCGCTCTCTCTGGGATGCAGCAAGAACCAAAGAAACAGTAAAGTAGAAGGAACAATCCTTCTTTCTTTTTTTTTAATTTTATCACCAATTTTTTAGATAAACGATTACTGATCTTCTGGTACTATTTTTTAAAACAAAAGAAAAAAGAAGAAAAAAGGGAATAGTCTATTTTTTTTCTTTTTCAGGGAGTTTCTTGGCAAGACCCCAGAGGTTTTCGAATTTTCCGTTCAGTAATTCGATATCCTCAAGATTCACATACGCGGTCCCAACGTAGCAGGGTTCGCATCCTTCCTCAGCGAGAATTTTAATGCCGTTGACTGCGAGTTCTTTACCAAAGACATAGTTGCGCATGGTCCCTGAAGTGTTTTCTGAGAAATACCGGATGTCTAGGTTGTCGCCGTAGGCGTTCTTGAGTTGTTTCGCGATATCGATGTTCGCCTCAGAATCAATGAGAAGCTCGACCTTTGTATCAAGTGCTAAGAATTTTTTGAAATATTTCAGGAAGGGTTCATCGAAGAATCGTTCTCCACCGATTTGCATCCGGAGGTTATTCTTCTTTTCTAAGCAGTTGTTAAGGATGTTGTAGAGGATCCATTTCCCGCTGTAGCGAAGGGTGACGTTCCCATCGCGTTTGATCTTGATGCCGTAGGTTTTGAAATGGTCATTGTAGGAGGTCGCGTAGTCATTGAGTCTGTTTTGCATTGCGCTAAATGTGTCTGGTGCGATCACGATCTTAAGGTTTTCTTTGATATCTTCCCAGATAACCTTGGGATGCACGGGAAGGTAACTTTCTCTTCCGAAGTCTTCTTCGGAGTTTGCAGAGAACAATACTTCTGCGATCAAACCGTTTTTCAACAGCGAGTTTCTCCCGGTTTCCAGGGGTCTTCTGGTGATGTTAGTCAGCTCTTCTGCAACTTTGAGAAACTCAGAAAACTCTTTCGGGCAGTCCATGATAAGGATCGTATAGTAGGTTGCTGCTTCTCTCGGACGATCGACTTTCATCCGTTCGAACATCATTTCAAAATCTTGGATATAATCAAGTTTAACTTTAGTTTTGTATTCACTATTTCCCATCCACGAACACCATCCATTTCTTTGAGAAAATACATAGTATGTGTTTTTTTATAGTTTATGGATGCATATTTAGGTGCATAAGCAGCAGGTCTGTTTCTTTGGAGTTTTCAGTGGATTATAAAATGATGGAAGATTGATAATCCAGCATCCAATAGGGAGTCAGAGGGAAAAAAGTCACATCCATCGTCAAAATATACGAGGTTAATCGATTCGAAGTTTGTACCTATACAAGTGTTCTCGGTACACTGGTTTCACTGCACGGCTCAGCAGTCAATGGAAAGTCTACCCCCAATTATTTTTCTTTTCGCTCCATAGGTGTCTTCTGTTGGGATCCTGTACGAACAATCTCGTCAACATATCTGCGGCAATCTCGTTTAATTTCCGCGAGTTGCTGCGGGGGAATTCGATAGGATTGTTGTGCGAACTCTAACGCAAAAATCAATCCATGGACAAATGCGCCAAGGGGATATTCTTTATCTTTTGAGAGTTGAAACAGGTCGTCTGTAATCTTAAAGACCTCAGTCATTGTGTACGACGATCCCGGTGATTTCGGAGCTTTATTCTGTGGTGTTGTTTCGTTCTTTTTTTCAGGCATAGGTAACATCTCTTATGGGTTCCTACGAATGTGTTCGTGGATAAAATAATTTTTGTTCAACAAAAATATAAAGAACGAACTGACTCTGACAAACAAGAGTAAAAATGATAAGAAAAAAGGAGGATAAGATGGTGAGGTTTATTGGTGTCTTCTTATGAGTATCAACGCGATCGCGACTGCTGCGATAACTGCGACTACTTCGAAACCTGGTGTTTTCTTCTCAGGAGGAGAACTATCATTGCCTAGCGTTTCACTATCTCCAGGTGTTCCCGTGTCATGAGTGAATTTTTCATTTGGTGCCCAATCTCCCCACCATTCTCCCGTCTGACTCCCAAGCGTGGTGGTATATTCCCAAGCGTATCCCCAGAGATCTACCTTTGATGTATCACCTAAAGCATCGAGCACAACACTTAGCTTACCATCGGAAATAGTGACATTTTGTTCTGAAGTAAAGTTCATTCCTTTCATTCCGAAACCATTGCCACTATCATTCGTATACGAGAGCCAATATTGGGTATCAGTACTATTATAGAATACCCAGTAAACAACTTTATCAGACGTTTGAATATCTCCTGAAACCTGCAAAGAAATGGTTATTTTGTTATCGTTTACTGAATACGAAACCTCCGTAATATCGATGTTTGGCTTGTTCCCGACGTTGCCTACCCACGACCAAGTTGTTCCTGTTTGTGTCCAATGCCATATATCATTGGTTCCATCCGTGATACTCGATGCTGATGCAGTAAAACACGAAAGCACGAGTACAGCAAAACCTACTAAACACATGCTACTTTTCCGAAGTTTCATAATATATCCTCCAACATTCGAAAAGTAGCTCCCTTCATTAAAGATATCGAAAAAATATTTTTTTTAATTATCTTTAGATAACGTTGAGGGTTGATAATTATTCCATATTGTTGCAAAGGACATCCCTATACCAATAATAATAGTGTCAAGATATACAAGGAGACCGGTAAAACCAAAAGTTGAACCTCTAATCCCGGGGAAAAACGGGAAAGCATATTTTGTTTCATTATAATCGTAAAGATATTTGAATCCTAGAAATCCTATACTAAACACAGAACCATTTCCAGTGAATTTATTCCAGCCGTAAAAACCCGCGTTTATGTTACCAATAAAAAAAGGAAACGTATACATTGTAAGATTTAGCAATGTGAAATCTTTTACTCCTTCTAAACCAAAAAATGTTCCACTAAAAATATTAAAAACATCAAAAATAATTCCTTGTTTTGATAAAGGACTTGTTCTAAAAAATTTTTTTGGTATTTTGTTAAAATTGTTTGATATCCTGTGAGCTGTATCTGCTGAAATTAAACCATTTTCTTTTAATAACGTTAGTTTCTCCCCTATTTTTTGTTTGAAGTTTGATGGTGTAATATCGCTTTTCATTAACTCAAGTATTAGATTTTTTGCCGCTTCATTAGATATTGCTATTTCGTTTTTTTCTAGAGATCCATTTGTGTTATCTAGAACTTTTATTTTTATTTCATCTGTTTTTTGTACATTTGAGCTTACCACAGGTATTAGACTTATTGTCATTATGGCGATGAGACATGTAGCTAACAACTTTTTTTTAAGTATTTTTTTTATTATGGTTCCCTCTCCTTATATATATAAAATCCTTGTTATTATATAATATGTAACTTCCTTTATTTAAACGTTATGTTAAGAGCGGCTTTGCACACAAAGTAAGGGGTTATTGTGTAAAAATCAATTCTGCACATAAACTCTCATTTCCTAATAATCTACAATTTCATACTTTTCTATTCTAATAAATGTCGTAGTATTGGAAACGCATGTGGGAATCGCTCGAACAACAACTCAAAGAACTGTAGTATCGGCTTGTGATACGAGCATGGCATAGTTACTGTAAGATTCGCCCAGTCACTTTCAGCATAATATTCATCAATAGCCTTGGCTTTAACGTTGTAGGTCCTTTTGGTGTCCCACGTGTGCACTACAAAGATTTCTTCTCCAGATTCATTAAAACCAGTAATGGTGGTGGTGTTATCACCCCAATCGATATGATATTGTACATCGTCTTGGTCAGGATCGGTCGTTTGAATGGTGTAATAATACGAGGTTCGAATGGTTCCATTGGTTTCTCCAGTAATAGTTGGTGTGTTTGGCGGATTGTTTGGTATATTTTTTACCAAGATTGTGTCATTATCAGAAGTGTATCCAGGTTTTGTTGCAACAATCGGGAAGACAAGATCTTCTGGTACCGATGGTGCAGTGATTTGTGCTATGCCATTGGAATATGTAAGAGTTATTTGACCGTTAAATAAAATCTGTGCATTTGATACTATTGTTCCTCCTAATGTTTTCACGGTGACTTTGAATGATGTCCCCTCGTTTACTTCATAGTTGTCAAGGGAAATATTCAAGATGTAATACAATTCAAAGGGATGCATCAACGGGTATAAATCCTGGTTGTCTCCACCAGAAATTTTGTAGGGCTTATCACCTATTCCATCACCATTTGTGTCTAATCCTGTATAATCATCCCAGTAGTTGCCAGTACCATTTGGGTAGTCATACCATATATTAATTAAACCATAATCATTTTTTGCATTTATGGAATTATTTAAGAAATTGTTATTGTAAAAATAGTTTGATCTTGAGTAACAACAACAGTAGAGACCTATCTGGCTGTTTTGAATACAATTTTTGTACACATTATTGTATTTTGATCCTTTAATTCTAATTCCAAAAGCTGAAGTATCCATCGTATTAAACGATACATTGTTGTTATCAGACTCTGTCGATAAATAAATATTATATTGGGTATTATTTGAAAAAACATTATGAGAGATATTGTTATAAGTTGAACTTGAAGCATCGATACCGATCAGATTATTTTTTATCTCATTGTTTATTATTGTATTTGATTCTGAATATGCTGAGAGTTCTATCCCATCAGTAACGTTAGTAATAATGTTATTTTTTATTGTATTATTTTTAGAATTAATCGATATTCCACTAGCAATAATTGACTCGTTGCTCAGTGTGATATTTAATTTTTCTATGGAACAGTTACTTGCATTTATGTTGACTATGGGTACTTGATATATTGTATAATTTGGGTTAAAATTTATTATTGTTGTATTTTTATCTTCACCTATCAAAGTGAGTTGGTTTTTATTGATAACGATGCTCTCATTATACGTTCCATTATAAACAAAAACAGTATCACCATCAGATGCGTTATCAATCGCATCCTGAATCCTTGTATAGTTCCCCGGTCCACTTCCACCAACATACAACCAATTACCACTTGATGTTGGCAAAGACGGTTTTTCTCCATCTTGTGCGGTCGTGGGAATGATGCCTGTCCCAACGAACAAGAGAATGATTCCAACAACTAAACATTTCCTTACCAGTGGATATGTATCCATACCTTTCCCCTTTTGTACAATTATATAGCACTGTTCCTCTATAAAAATATACCTTTGGAACATCGTGTTTTTATGCAAACTAGATGACAAAAAGGAAGAAAAAGATAGGGATTCTTAGTATCCCAATAGATGTCATAGCTATTGCATGAATAATGTTATTTTTTCTTTAAGCTGAAGTAGGTGATAATTGCTCCAATGAGTAGTATTATTACGCCAAAGATTGCGAAAGGCCAGCCCCATTCAAGTGGTGGTATCTCACTACCCATAATTTCCCATGTCGCTCCTGGGAATCCTCCTGACGCTGCGGACAATCCTAACACGGTAATAACTGTACCAGCGATTATACAACCTATACAAACATCTAATCTTATGCGCGTTTTTTTACCTCCTCTAGCATTTTTTTCTCCTCAAGTTGAATATCCTTTTCTTCTTTAAAAATATATCCTCAGAAACAGAAGTATTAACACGGTTTTAACTCATGTTTTGTGCTAATCGATATAAAAAAAATG
>CAYGVY010000032.1:0-10365 GCA_964353435.1 uncultured Thermoplasmatales archaeon
TACTGAACCATTTTGCAGAGCAGTTAATGGTATCGAGATATCTCTTAATGATTGAACATTAACCGTCAATCACTCATATCGAAAATAGACCATAGAAACATATTAAGAACTCTTTATAACCAATGAAAAAATTATTCAATTATCTATCTATACTCACGACAACAGATTATTAAAAACAGGAGATTAAACATTGTGAAAAAAGTTCTTTTTATTTGCATAGGAAATACTTGCCGTAGCCAGATGGCGAAAGGATTTTTCAACATGCTATCTCCAAAAAATTCCGCTGATAGTGCTGGTATGCGACCAGAAGACCATGTTGAGCCTTCTGCAATTAAGGTTATGAAAGAAGTTGGCATCGATATCAGCCACTACAAACCAAAGAAATTGACGTTCGCAATGAATAACATGTTCGACATTTTGGTGACAATGGGTTGTGTTGATGGCTGTCCTCTCACGCCTCGGGAAAAAACCATTGAGTGGAAGATTGAAGATCCAAAAGGAAAATCTCTTGACAAATATCGAGAGGTTCGAGACACGATTAGGAACTATGTTGAAAGACTGATTGTAGAGAGTATGGAAAAAAAATAAAGGAGCAGAACAACAATCCCTCAATATAGATTAAATCATATTTTACTTTTTTTTTTTTTTTTTTTAATCTTGAACGAAGAGACATTTTAAATACAACCATGTTTTTATGGATTTATGAAAGTAAGCGAAGCCATACATCTCTATATTACAGTAAGTCGTTGGGAATTCCTACCCGCTGTGTTTATTGGCATTTTTATTGGAATTCTTATTGGTGCTAATTCAGTAGGTTCAATTCTAGCGGCAAGTTCTTTCCCTTTTCTACTTGAAGGCATTTTCATATTCATCTTATTATTTAACGTTGGGTTCATGGTGAATTGTTGGGCGGATTGGAAGGTTGATGAACTCTATAAGACTCGATTATACCAAGCTGTCAAAAAAATAGGCCGTCGTTCACTCGGAGTAATCATCATAATACATATTCTTCTAGCGTTTATTTTAGCGTTACAATTAAGTATTGTCTTACAAAGAAACGAAATTAGCATCCTTGTCTGGATTGGTACGTTTCTTGGTGTTGGTTACTCCATTGAACCTATTCGTTTTAAGAAACGAGGAATTCTTCATTCAATAGTAGCGCTTCCAATTTTTTTTATCCCTGGAGTCTACTCCTATTTCCTTGTTTCATCGTTGTCTATTACTGATATGTATACTATTTTTTTCCTTCTTGCAGCAACTGGAATAACCATAGGTCATTATGCATTAATACTCATTAGTCAAGCGGAGGATCAACCAGCAGATAAAAAAATGGGTTTATTGACTCCTGCGGTGAAATGGGGACTTTACAAAACAATTAGGCTATCATATCTGTTAAATGTAATCGGTTCAATTCTGACAATACTCGCTCTTATAGGTTTATTTTTATTGATAAACATATGGTTGTTCATTCTCGTTCCTTTGGTGGTTCTAGGACGGTATTTCTCTTTTAAAGAAGTCTACGCGCTGGTGAAACGATCAAAATCGATATCCTCTGAGACCTTATTTCTTCAAGAACTTCGGCAGAAAATGCCTGAATACCCGTTATGGCATGCCTATGGTCTCTCAGGAATTACCATCAGCGGTTTATGTATACTATTGGTGAAAACCTTCGGTTTGCTTCAACCGGTTCTGAAGATTTAAACGAATGGGCACTTCCACAGTACTATCAATAGAGATACAAAAAGGAAACAAGTTTCTTCATAATCGAAGAAGGTCCTTACAATAAATATATGCAAACCGTTTTACTAATTTCCATTGATACTCATGGAGTCTCCCCTGATTATTCAATAGAGTAAGAACCATGTCAACAATTTGTGTATCTCTGGATAAAAGTCTGACATATTTTTCGCCACTATTCCTCTCTAATAATCCTTTCAAGATAAGTAAACAGAGTTTGATTTCTCTCCCGAAATCATTTTTCCAGAGCCGTTGGTATTTCGATAAGAAGAATGCGCTGGTGTCATCTGCTTCTAGCGCCTCTGTGCAAACCTCCGCTGCTATCTTACCTGAGGACATAGCATAATCGATGCCATCGCCAGTAAGTGGATTCATGAGTCCTGCTGCATCGCCACAGAGAACAACGCGATCTGCAAAGGTTTTTTTTAAAGGATTTAAGGGGAGGATTCCTCCCTGAATCTTTCCTAGGTTTATTGTTGGAGGGATAATTTTACTTTCCTTTAGAAGACGAATATAATTTTCATAAAATTCTTTTAAATTTGGCCTATTTGTTGTTTGGGACGCTGATGGTTTGATTTCGCCGATACCGATATTTACACTATCTTTTTTGGGAAATACCCATCCATAGCCAATTATTCCCATGAATCTTAAGTGGAAGTGAAAAATTCTTTTTTCAGTAAAATAGTCATCGAGCAGACTACTTGCTAGAGGGAATTCTTGAAAGAGGCATCTGCCTGTATGTTGGTAGTGATGATCTAATCCAGATTTTTTAGCTATCGTACTCCAGATTCCATCAGCGCCTATAACCAGTTGGGATTCAACGTATTCTCCTGTATTCAATTTGATTTTTACTTTTCCTGGAAGTATACTGACATCTGTAGCAGTTTTTCCTTCCATAAAAGTGGTCCCCCTCTCAATTGCAAGTTGCAGGAGCCCATCATCAAAATCCTTTCTGAGAACAAATGCTGCGATAGGTTCATCTTTATGTAATTGGACCTGATATTTGAGAGATGATGAATGGATGCTACCACCAAAGGAATACGAAGCAATCAAATCTTTTGAAATGTAGTTAAATCGTTTGAGAGTCCTGACTGATAACCCACCACCACATGGTTTATCTCTAGGGAACGTGCTTTTATCGATAAGAAGAACTTTTTCTCCTTTTTCAGCGAGGAATTTTGCTGCAGTTGCACCCGCAGGACCTGCACCAACTACGACAACATCGTAATTCATGATTCAATCAAACCTCTCCACCATAGCGCATTTTCCATTATTTTTATCTTCCCTTAAAGTACGGGTTCACATAGCTTAGGTTAATATAAAAGTTTTCCAATAGATAAAAATATCCTTCATGGACCCAAAGGTAAACAACCATAAAAAATTATTTTTTATTAGTAAATTCGTGTGAATTTCTTCTATAATACAAATATAAAAAGAATAGAAAAAGTAGCAAGAATAAATCCTACCTACTCATCGCTCTCTTGAACATCGGCACGGCAATTAACAGAAGAACGATACCAAATCCCACCAGGATCAATATCTCCGTTCCTACAGCAGAAATGTCCGCACCAAGCACCATCACCTTTCGTAATGCGGTTGTGGCATACGTCAAGGGAAGGAAATGGGCGATCCCCTGCATGTACCATGGCATCTGTTGCAGAGGGAAGAACACGCCGGAAAGAAACATCATCGGGAACATTAAGGTCATCATCACCATCGTAGCAGTTTCTTCATTCTCAGTAAATGAGGTGATAAGAATACCAAGGCCGACGAAACTGAAAACTGTTAAAAGGATGAGGAAAATAACCAGAAGAATATTTCCTTCGATGACCACACCGAAGAGAACCACCGCTAGAATAAGGATAATGAACCCTTGAATCATACCTCGAATCGTCTGAGCTATCACCTTCCCAAGAATGATTGAAAGTCGGTTGATGGGTGCAGCAAGCATACCGTCAAGAGTCCCAATATCTTTTTCATAGGAGATTGCATGAGGAAGTCCTGTCATTAATGCCATCATGACAACCATGGCGATAATACCAGGTGCAACAAACTGGAAGTAGTTTGGCTCTCCAGCGACGATTCCTTGAGATTGAACGGTATAGGGTTTTACCATCGAAGTTGCTTGGGTTGTGGAAACATTGTATTTTATGTTAAGCTGATGGATGGCCATTTGTTCACCCATTGACTCAATTGTTTTCGACAGTACACCTTGAATCGTCAGGGACATCTGTGGATTAGATTGATCGATGACAACCGTGATATACCCCTGTTTGCCTGCAAGAAGATTCGATGAGAAATTCTCCGAAATGATTATCCCACCATTGATTTCATTATTTTGAAGCATATTTTTAATGTCATCATAATCTTTGGCAGTACTAAGCTTCATCATCCCGGTTTTGTTATTAATTGCATTCAATTGTGTTATAAAAGAAGTCCCCATAGAACCGTTATCCATGTTTGCGAGAGCAATCGGCGTATCGCTGATGGAGCTTCCTGATGGAAAAATAAATCCGACCACGACCATCATGAATAACGGCATCAGAACCAACATGACCAGTCGCAATTTACTCCTGCTAAACTCCAGCAAATCTTTCCAACAAATCCACAAGCTATGGCGAAAAACATTTTTTGCACTCATACATCCACCTACCTCACCCTCGCGGTTCTACGTCGTTGTCCATGTGGCCCAAATCCACGTTTCTGACTGCCACCATTTTCCGATACTTTCTCTCTTGCCTCACGCCCGGTCAGATGCAGGAAGACATCCTCCAATGTTGGCTCAAGGTTTTTTACCATTCGTACTTTAGCACCATTTTTTCGTAGGTTATCAATAATACTATCGAATGCATCGCTCCCGTTTGCGCGAACTATCAGATGCGTCGGATCTACCTGAACAAGCGATTTTACCGGACTTTGAGATTGTAAAGATGACATCATACGAGGCTCAAGGTTCGATATCTCGACTTCAAATGCAGCGGCTTCGGTACCAGAGACAAGTTTTTTCAAATTAGCGGGTGTATCAAGAGCGACAATTTTTCCATGATCAATGATTCCTATCCTTTTACACAGAATATCAGCCTCAACCATGATGTGCGTCGTAAGAATAATCGTGGTTCCATTTTCCGCATTGATTCTCCGAATAAGCTCCCGTATCTCCGCGGTTGATTGCGGATCCAAACCCAGGGTGGGCTCATCGAGAAACAGAATGTTCGGTTCATTAACGAGAGCACGGATAACATTAATCCGTTGTTTCATGCCGGTAGAGAAGGTGTCTATCCTATGATCCGCCCATTTTTCCATCCGGACAAAACCCAACAGTTCATCGATCCGTGTATTCAGAAGATGATTTGGAATATTATAGAGCTTCCCGAACAGTTTAAGGTTTTCTCGTGCGGTGAGCTGATCATACATTATCATTTTCTCTGATACAAGGCCGATATGCTGTCTTACCTTGCCGTCTTGTTTTACAATGTCATAGGAAGCGACTGTTGCTGAGCCTTTGGTGGGTCTACTCAGAGTGCACAACATCCTTATGATAGTGGATTTCCCAGCACCATTCGGTCCGAGTAACCCAAATATCTCTCCTTTTTTCACAGAAAATGAGATATCGTCTACAGCTGCGAAATCCCCAAAAACTTTCTTAAGATGTGATATCTCAATTGCAGAACCATTTGTTGAAATCGGTACGGCAACACCCGGGATCGTCACTTTTCCCTTCACTCCGCAAGAAGCACAGGTGACGATGAGGTATTCGCCAGGTAGTCCGGTGTATGTTTTTATATGACCACAACGAGGGCATTTGAAGTCATGTCTCATCTGGATTGTCTCAGTTGTGTTTTCAATCATTCGTATCCCTTTTTCTTAATTTTTATTCTCATCTGGTTGATTTTTTCACTCATTATATCGAGATAATCATCCATAGTATCTGCATTGATTAGGACAATACGAGATAAATCAGGGTTTCCAGCAACTACGAGTTTATCTCCCTTTTTTAAATTAAAATCCTTTCGTAGTTTTACTGGTAGAACTATTTGCCCTCGTTCACCCATTGTTGTACTACCATAAAATTTCATTCCTTTCATAAATCTTCAACTTCCAATGCCCGTAAGAAAATAGTGATATATATTTTTTTTCATACAAATCATACTAATTTGATATCGAACATCACATCCCTAAATCTTTTTCTGAATGAAACACTATCTCAAACAACGTTCGGGTATCAATTCGACCTTGAAAAACCTATAAACATCCATCGACACTAGAATAATAAAGTAGTGTAAAAAACCCAGTGACCCTCTACTTTTGATCAACTAACAAACAGACTTCTAGCATCAGAATGGGAAGATGATTCTACCGTCAAAAAAGAATTCAAATTGTTATTTACAATTGCGATGGAGAATACTATTTGGTCAAGATCTGAGGGAAACATCAACAGAGGATTCAATACGATCTATTGTCTTTTTAAAAAACTGCTTATCAGCAATGGTAACGTGAATCGCTTTATTTGGACAAAGGTCAGCACAGCGTCCACACCCTCTGCAATCAACACCTATAATCGCATGACCATCTTGAACGTGTATCGCATGCACGAAACAATTCTCCATACACGTTCCACATCCTTTACATTTCTCAGTCACCGTCACTTCCACACCTGGCATTCGCTTAACCTTGGAGCTTATCTGAGGATCAAGGTCAGAAAGTATCCTCCAGAGACAACAGCAACTGCAACAATTACAGATCGTCAAGAGTTTTCCTTCAGATCCAACACCAAGCCATGTCTCATCAATCTTATCCCTTCCGATCAAATGAATTAACCCTGCCGCACGACATCTCCGCACATGCGCAAGCGCCTCTTCCATGGTTGCTTCTCTGCCAAATTCAGGGTTAATACCTCGTGCGGCATCTCCCAGGAACAAACAACCTAATTCAATCGGATGGTTCTTACAATGCATCGCATCACGACACAAACAGAAATCCATGATAAAACGATAGTTGGTTTTTCGTATGAAATATTCAACTACTTGTGAGGGAAGCACGATGTTATCGGGAGGTTGAATCAATTTCTCGAGTTTGATTTCAATGATCGTATCTTTAGGGAGAACCGTCAGATTTGTCTGATCAAAGAACATTTTATTCATGATCTCCCTCAAGAGAGGCACTCGTGTCATCTTTGCGGCAAGGAACCAATAGGGGAACATTTTTTCAAGAAAATTGACAAACCCGCGCGTTCTATTCATATTATGATAAAATGATAATACAAAGAATAATAAGGTTATCGATAACGCATAACCCAAGTTTGTTCTTGCATAGGGTACGTTTTTAAGGAAGTAAATGTTACAAAAATATGATGTCTGGAGTGATAGAGTATGATAAAATGCAAATATCTTGAACAGTATCGTATTCCGACGGTTACACTTAATGGGAAAGAGTATGTGGAAAGCGAACGGTGTCGATTGGGCAATGAAATACCCTTAGGGGGTTGTCTAGAAAATTGTCCTGATTTTGAACCAAGAAAGTAAATACACAATTCACTTTATTTTTTAATATTTTTTTTGAAAAAAAAGATTAAATGGTTAGCCAGTTGTTTTCAGTACGGTTGATATGCTGTGATTTGGCAGATTATCTAAAGAGATAAGAAAGCAGAGCACGAGACGTCTCTCGGAAAGAAGGTACTAGAAATTTATAACTGTCCCACGAACTCGTCGAGCTTTGCTTCCCAGCCTTCCATAAGTCCGTTTCCGGTTTGAGAACCATCTCCAACTTGGAAATCCACACTCGCAACCTTTTCCATCTTCTGCTTGGAAAGGAGTTTCTCCATCTTCTGAAGGCGGTCTTTTTTCATTCCATGGGTATTGATGATGCCATATTTCCTTTCTTCCATCCCCTTGAGGTTCTTCATGAAAGCTCTCATGTCCTTCTGGATGTTAAATGCCTCTGTTGCAGCGGAGAATATATAGACGTCTGCCTTGGGCATCGCGGCAGGGTCTGCTTCATCAGTCTTATAGATATTCGTTTCTGCCCCTTTCTCCTTCAGCTTTCTAGCCAGGGAATCAACAACCTTCTTCCCGTTCCCGTAACGGGACCAATACACGATGGCATACTTCATCAGTTCACCTATTGGAGATTTAGGTTCTCGTATAAAAAGGGAGTGGAAGAAAATTTGTCAAGATTAAATTGCCAGGAAAAAGTATCCAGTGCAAGGACTTAGAATGAAGATTTAAACAAGAATGTATCGAGAAAAATGAGTTAGGGACAGTTTTTATAAAAAAAGGTTTTCTCTCCTTTTGAAATTGTAAAAAAATATAGGGGACGAGATTTGAACACGCGTTTACTTGTAAAAATACTGGTCCAATCCTATTGATAGAAATGACAATCCTTCATTATTGGATTAAATGAAGCATTTTTTTAAATGGGTTAATTATAAAAACAATAAATTCAATACATAATATATCGATTTGGTATAAAATCATACCTGGGGGCAATAGAATCATAAAGAAAGTAATTGGAATATGTATTGTGATAATTTTAATGGGAACTGCTATTATCCCAGAGGTAATCGCTGATTTTAAACAAAGTAAAGGGGTAATAGGTTCTATAAATTATTGCAGCTGTTTAGGCTGCGGTAATGAAACACATATTATTACAGATCCAACGGTTCCATTTGTGGGGCAGGGAAATGATTCATTTTGTGCAGATGCATCGACTGCAATGCAGATAAATTACTTAGGATTCAATACTACATTGCCGGAGATCCTTCATGATGTAGGATATGGATATCTTCGAATGTATATGAACATTCTTCCAGGAGCGTCAAGACTTCCTTCTGGAGGATCAGGAATTGCTGAGATGGATTATAATATGAAAGTTTTGGCTGAAATTTACAATGTGACATTCAGGGATTTTTCACTGGAACGAGAACCTGATGGAGATTCTTTATGGGATAGGTACTATGAGAAAATGAAGGAACTTATTAACGCTGATATTCCTATACATACGAGTGTTGATCCTTGGAGATTAACATTTTATAATGAACATTTCAATGTTTCAAATGACACAACCGGTGGTCATGCTATTGTTATTGTAGGATATAATGAGACAAACAACACCATCTGTTATAATGATCCTTTTGCAGCTGAAATGAATGTTTCTGGTTCATATCTCTGGGAAGATCAAGATGTTTTTAAAACTGCTGTAGAAGGGACGAATGGATATTATAAAATCTATGTGTTTTATAAACAAAATCATACAGAAAACCCAACGAGACAAGAACGGTTTGAAAAAGTACATGATTTGAACATCCTGCGATTACAAGGAGATTTCAAGTATTACTTTGGGGTAGATATCGACCCATCTGATTTACCTTTTTTATATCAATTGTTTTTTCGTACATGTTATCATCTCGGGATAAACGCAACAGAAAAACAAAAAATAGATATAAATGGTCCTGTGCAACGATTAAGAACGTTATCTTTATACAAACAGTATGAAACCACATTGCTATCTCCCTATTATTTTTATTATGATGTGTTTCAGCAACTTGAAAATGTTTCAACGTATTTATTAGAGCAACAGAATCTATCACCGTTATGTTTGCATGATGGTTTATTATTAAAACAAGAATCAACGCTGTGGAAAAAATTAGTATCCTATTACAAAGAGATTCAGGAGACCAACATAAATAATTCTTTGATTAAAACATTGATGTTAACGAACCCTCTTTTTGATGAGATGGTGAAAACACTTGATGAAATCATTGACATCGAACAACAAATACTAAACAATAATTTAAAGAAAAATATTGATTTCCATCGTGCCGATAAAAATAATCTTGATATAACTGGTTTAAGTTAGATTTTTTTAAAAGGAATATTAAATATCAACTGGTATGAAAAGCTCAGTATTATACCTCTATGAGTTTTAATTCGTCTGGGTTATTATCTTCAGAAGGCCATCTATCATACAATTGTGGGTTTTGACTTAAGCCTGGAATTGGTTCTAAGATATTGAACAATAAATTAAAAATCGTGGATCTCAAGGCTACTGGTTCTTTGGTGTAAATCAATGCTTCTTCTGCAGACACAAATCCATCATGATTTAGATCCGCGCGACCTTTTAACCCTTGAATCAAATAATAGGGAAACATCCAATGAAGTCGCGCGAAAAACATGCATGATGCTTCATTTACATCACATGATGTTAATACGACACGACCGGAGCATCCAAGATCGCTGCTTCCATCAATCATTCCCCCTGAATGACACGTATCAAAAATAAGGACAATGTTGTTTGATTTCAGTGTTTTGAATCGTGCTGACAGATCATCATCAACAATATATGTACTAATATTCCAACCATTCACAGTTGGATCCCAGGGGCAGATGAATTCATCTTTCCCATCAGGTTCGTCTACTGGTGGTAAATCAGTTGAAAGGTAATACCCATGTATATTAAAAAAGTATAAAATGATGTCATCTTCATCTGCTCCGTTTGTGTTTAACCACTCAAATGATGTATTCATTATCGCATCCGTGGTTGCCTCTTCCTCAAGGAAACAGAGGATATGGTCTTGTTCCCATCCATGGTCCAGAAGTATCCTTTTTAGAGCCCGGATGTCGTTTTTTTCAA
>CAYGVY010000033.1:0-10330 GCA_964353435.1 uncultured Thermoplasmatales archaeon
GGCAGAAACAGCCCGTATCGTGATCGATCTGTTGAGGAGAATCTGGATCTTTTAGCGAGAATGAGAGCAGGTGAATTTCCTGATGGCCAAAAAGTCCTGCGAGCCAAGATTGACATGGCGCATCCAAATCTGAACATGCGCGACCCGGTAATGTATAGGATCCTACATGCAAGCCATCATCGTACCGGTGATACCTGGTGCATCTACCCGATGTACGACTGGGCGCATGGCCTGGAAGACTCCATTGAAGGCATCACCCATTCTATTTGTACCCTTGAGTTTGAGAACCATCGGCCGCTGTATGATTGGTTCCTTGATGCTCTTTCGGTGTATCATCCACAGCAAATTGAGTTCGCCCGCCTGAACCTGACCTACACGGTCATGAGTAAACGTTTGCTCCTTCAGTTGGTTGAAGGTAAGTATGTTGCGGGTTGGGATGATCCCAGGTTACCCACGATTAGCGGGATGCGTCGTCGCGGGTACTCGCCATCTTCGATCCGGAATTTCTGTAAACGTATTGGTGTCGCGAAAGTCAACAGCATGGTCGATTTTGAATTCCTTGAGCATAACGTCCGGGACGACCTGAATAAAACCTCCGCACGATTTATGGGGGTTCTGCGTCCACTCAAAGTAGTGCTTGAGAACTACCCGGACCATCAGATGGAGGAACTTGAAGCAGTCAACAACCCTGAAGACCCTGCGCTCGGGAAACGTCAGATACCGTTTTCCAAGACTCTTTTTATTGAACATGATGATTTCATGGAAAACCCACCAAAGGATTTCTACCGGCTTGCACCCGACCGTGAGGTACGACTCCGTTACGCTTATTTCATTAAATGCAGCAAGGTTATGAAAAAAGATGGGAGAATAGTTGAGCTGCATTGTACCTATGATCCTGCCACCAAAGGTGGATATGCCCCTGATGGTAGAAAAGTGAAATCAACGATTCACTGGGTGTCAGCTCCGCATGCCATCTCTGCCGAGGTACGATTGTATGACAGGCTTTTTACTGTTGTTGACCCTGCTGGGCAGAAAGAAGCGGATTTCAAAGATTTTCTCAACACTCATTCTCTCGACGTCCTTCAGGAATGTAGAGTAGAACCTGCGGTGAGTGCTCTCAATCCGTTTGATCGATTTCAATTTGAACGCCTGGGGTACTTCTGCGTTGATCCAGAAACAACTCAGAACAAACTTGTTCTGAACAGAACTGTTGAACTGCGTGACGCCTGGGCGAAAATCCAGAAAACAGCGCAGAAGAAATAAAAATATAGACCCAGCGTGTACAAAGCATACTCTTAAATAAAATAAAAGATTCCCAGTATGAACATATGGCCCTGTGGTGTAGCGGTAACATGCCGGCCTTTGGAGCCAGCGTCAGCGGTTCGACCCCGCTCAGGGCTGTTTATCATCGAAAAATCATTTTGGTTTATTTCAATATTTCACTGCAGTCTGTTTTTAATCATAAGTTCTCTTCAGATTAATCAATGTATAATTTTAAATACTGAATGTATAATACAAGCCTAAAAAAAGGATGTATAAAAAATGTATAGAGAAAGTAGTGGCGGTAGTCGTTTTGGGGGCGCACCACGAGAAATGCATAAGGCAACCTGTGCAGATTGTGGGAAAGAATGTGAAGTTCCTTTTAAACCAGATGGTTCAAAACCTGTGTACTGTAGGGACTGCTATCAAAAACACAGACCAAAGAGATTTTAGTAAAAAATGAAAAATTCTTAGATTCATTTATTTTACAAAATCTTTTTTTTATTTTTTTTAAATTTTTAGATGTTGTGGTATAATCTATTTTTCCACTTGTTTTCAACTTTTTCTTAAGTGAATAGAAAGACATAAAAGGAAAAAGAAACTATAACGTAACAATACGTGAGGAGGCATTGTCATGATAGAAGAAATAATTGTGCTGATATTCGTAGCCATCCTGTTGTTTATTTTCATTGTAAAGGGATTGGCACTCATCCATGATGACGAGGTTGGGATACTTACCAAGAAAATGTTTGGGAGAAAATTACCACAAGGTCGTATCATCTCACGAGAAGGAGAAATCGGTGTCCAGGCAGATATCGTAATGCCACGATTACTCTGGAGAAATCCAATCACCTGGAAGATTGAGAAAGCACCGGTTGTAGAGATCAAACCAGGGGAAATTGGCATTGTTGAATCCATTGATGGTGATCCGCTTCCCGTTGGACGTTTACTTGCGGATGCAGTGGAGTGCAACTCGTATCAGGATGCGAAGAAATTCCTTGAAAATGGCGGGAAGAAAGGGCCACAAGTGGAGATCCTTCGGCCGGGTACATATCGTATCAACCTGAAAGTGTTCAATGTTACAAAACAACCAGCGACAGCAATTGATGAAGAGAAAATTGGTGTAGTCGTTGCACAGGATGGTATCCCCCTACCACCAGGCTTTATCATTGCCCCAAAACCAAGCGATGATGAAACCAAACCGATTCATAATTTCTTCCAAAACGGGCAGGCGTTCATTAACAGTGGGGGATATCGAGGCCCCCAGCTTGACACGTTCCAACCAGGTGAATATTATGTGAACCCGCTTCTTTTCAATGTAAAAATCTCTGATATCGCTGAAGTCCCGCCAGGGTACGTCGCAGTACTGCGGTCAAACATCGGAGCGGAACTTGGTTCTGAAGAGCGAATGAGACTCCCTGGGAAGGTTCCACGAGAACCTGGGTTTGAGCAGCCAATCCATGAACGAGATGAGGTTGTCCTGACAACGGATAAGAACCAACGTGGCATTTGGAAAAACCCGATTGCCCCAGGTAAGTATAACCTGAATCCCTTAGCGTTCACCGCGTATCCGGTGCCGACCAGTGCGGTTACCATTGACTGGGCAGCTGGAGCTGAGCTTCGAGCAGAGCATCGCATCGAGGGGACCATGAAAAATGTTGTGATGGGGCTGACAGCAAAGAGAACGACCAGTGAGGATGTGGATAGTGAAAAAGCAAAAGAGTTCTTCAAGTTCAGCCAGCTTCGAGTAACCTCAAAAGACGGATTCCAGCTTGATGTTGATGTACGAATGATTATCCGTATTGAGCCGCAGAACGCACCGTTTGTAATCGCTCGCTTCGGTTCAGTAGCAAACCTCATTGAACAAATAGTTCACCCACTGATCGATTCGTCGTTCCGAAACAATGCTGGGGAGAAGAAAGCAATTGAGTTTGTCCAGGAGCGTTCCAAGCTGCAACATGAAGCGTTGTTGAAAGCGCGTGAGGAATTTGAAAGATATCACGTTGAGGCTCAGAACCTTCTCATTGCCTATATCGCACTTGACCAGAATTTACTCAGAACACAAACAGAGAAAGAAATAGCGGTCCAGCAACAAGAACAGTATAAACAACAGGCGAACGCTGAAGAGCAACGGATCGCTGTGCAGGAGAAAAAAGCCAGAGCTGATAAACAACCAGAGGTGATAGCGGCAAAACTTTCTATTGATATCGCGACCGATAAAGCCCAATCTGCACGTCGAGAAGCTGAAGGTATCCGTGATGCAACCAAGACTAAGGCAGACGGGGAGTCGTATCAGAAGGAGATGGTTGGAAAAGCAGTCGCAAAGGCATACAACGCCCAGGCAGAGGTAATAGGGAGAGGAAACCTTGCGGCAATCCAGTTGATGGAAAAAGTCTCAGAAGGTCAAATACGGATAACCCCGGATTTCCTAGTGACTGGTGAAGGAACAACCGGGAATCTATTCAACGCATGGCTTGCGCAAATGGTCTCAATACAGGCACCAAAGACGAAAGGTGAAGAAAAATACACATCACCAGAAAAACCTCAGAATTCAACTGAATCAGAAGATAACACCTCGATGTCTGCATAAAACTAAGAAAATCATGATGAATCAAACACTCGGGTGTTCGCATTCGGACAGCTATTGCTCGTCATTCTTATGATTACTTGGTAATGGTATCGCATATCTAAGAGATGGTCTTGCGTTCGTATATCGTTGTGGCTCTGCTGTAGAAGATTTTTTATAACAATTGCTGCTTGATGCATGTATGTCATCGTTTGCAGGTTTTGGAAGTGATAATCATTCCGGTGTGCATCCAGATATACTCAATGCTCTGCGAAACGTCAATGAAGGCTATACTGTTGCGTATGGTCACGATGAGCATACCAAGCGTGCTGTCGACCAATTGAAGAAGATTTTTGGGAAACAGGCTGCAGTATTTTTTATGTATAATGGGACTGCGGCAAACATCCTTGGATTAAAAAACGTCACTGATTCGTTTCATTCTATTTTTTGTGCAGAGAGTGCTCATCTGACTGTCCATGAATGTTGTGGTCCTGAGAATTTTATCGGATGTAAGCTGGTGAATATTCCCACGAGCGATGGGAAACTCACCGTTGATTTGATTCAGCCGTATGTTATTGGAATTGGTGACCCGCATATGGCTCAACCACATGTTATCTCTCTGACGCAGGCGACAGAGCGGGGGACCGTGTATCGTTCAAAGGAGATACAAAAACTTGCAAATTTTGCTCATGCAAATGACATGCTGCTTCACATGGATGGTGCCCGGTTGTGTAACGCTGCAGCGTTTTTGAAGGTGGATTTAAATGAGATATGTGGGAAGGTCGGTGTTGATGTCTTGTCGTTTGGTGGGACGAAAAATGGGATGATGTTTGGGGAAGCAGTGGTGTTTTTCAACAAAGAGTTGTCGAAGAATTTTGAGTATATTCGTAAACAAGGTATGCAGCTGGCGAGTAAAATGCGGTATATCTCAGCGCAGTTCTCCGCGTTTCTCTCCGCTGATTTGTGGTTGCATAATGCACGACATGCCAATGATATGGCACAGTTTCTCGCCAAGGAACTCGAACGTATTCCTGGACTCAAGATTACACAAAAGGTGGAGGCAAACATGGTGTATGCAATCATCCCGAATCATTGTATAACAGCCTTGCAGAAGCACTATTATTTCCATCGGTTCAATGAAAAGACCTGTGAGGTGCGGTTGATGTGTTCGTTTACGACGAAAAAAGAAGATATCCTTGGTTTTGCACAGGCCCTGCGAAAAATTATGTAGTGCGTCGTCTTTTTTATTTACAAAACATTTATATAAATATGGCGTGTATAAGAAGATGTTCATTGGAGTAGGAAATAAAAATGACACATTCGCGAGTAACATCAGCAGTGATTGTCGGGATTTTCTTGTTAGGTGTTGGAACCAGTATCGTTTACGGAATGAGTGATACTTCTGGACAATCGAAGAAGATTTTTCCTGAAAGAACAGGAGAGCATATCATCTTTCAGAATCAATTCATCCCTCAGAATTCCTCTCTTGTTATTGGCCCGTACACCCAATGGTCACAGAAGAATTCCATCATTGTTTCCTGGGAAACAAAGATACAAACAACACGAAACGAAGTGCAGTGGGGACTTACCCTATATTTTGGCAACATCACCGTTGAAAAAAACCTCGTTGCACATACCCTTCATACGGTCACAGTGGAGGCGCTGGCTGCCTCGACACAGTATTACTATAAGGTTATCTCTGATGATGCTGAGAGTGCTACGTATACGTTTTGTACTTCTTTTCAAAAGAACGATGACATGCGATTCGTGGTGTACGGTGACAGCCGGGGAGGTTGGGATAATTGGATGAGTACAAAAATCGTTGGGCAAGCAATAGAAACCAAACATCCACCGTTTGTCATCAATACCGGGGATCTCGTCGATGATGGGGCGAATGCAGATGACTGGGTTGATTTTTTCACTGCATCACCTTTTGTTCATAACAGCACCCTTTACCCAGTGCTAGGGAATCATGAGAACTATAGTAAACAGTATTTCACCTACTTTTCGCTTCCTTCTCATGAACGCTGGTATTCCTTTGATAACGGACCTGTTCATTTCATCGGCCTTGATTCGAACCCGAGAAATGCATATCGATTGGTGCAACTCGTCTGGCTTGTACATGATTTACGAACAAACAGCCAGCCATTTACCATCGTTTTTTTTCACCATCCCCTGTATAGCTCAGGACATCATGGAAATACTACACTTCTGCGTATGATCTGGAAACCAATTTTTGAACATTTTACTGTCGATATCGTGTTCAATGGACATGACCATGATTATGAACGCAGTGTTGTTAATGGTATTACGTATGTTGTTACTGGTGGTGGAGGTGCTCCGCTGTATGATGTGGGACACAGTCCCTGGACCATGCATTCTGAAAAAACCTATCATTATTGTCTGCTCACCGCTAATTCATCATTGTTAAAATTTGAGGCGATAAAACCTGATGGCACAGTGTTCGATTCATTTATGATATCTAAATAATTGAAGTAAAAATAAATCAAAATATTTTTGAAGGTGAGATATGATGAGAAAAGATCATCCTCTCATCGTTGGTTAAAAAAACAATGATGAATACTTTATACAGTGCCTCCAGGTCCCTTTTCTTTTTTTGATATAAAGTAGACGCCGACAAAGAGCAATGCAATTCCGATGATTTGCATACTGGTAATGAACTCGTTGAGAAATCGGAATGCTAGTATTGCTGCAAAAAACGGGGTTGATAACTCCAGACCAGACACCTGTGCTGCTTTCAATCGTTTTAATCCCTCGTAATAGAGAATCGTCCCAATACCGATGATGACACCGATGAGAACCTCGTAGATATTGGTGATTATCAGTGAAGATGTCAAGCCGAGATACATTGTAAAAATGAGCGCAGGGAAGAAAAAACGATATAACGTGATCACTCCCGCGTTCATCGCGGTGAGGTATTTCTTCATCACGATTGCAGAGGTTGCCCAGGCAATGGTTGCAGACAGAACGATGAGATCTCCTAGTGTTCCGAACTTGAATGCGAACAGGTTCTCCATGGTTCTGGTTGTGACGAGTAGTCCTGCGATAATCATCAGGGAGATGCCAAGGTAGTCGAATTTTGTGAGAGTGTCTGACTTGAGCAGAAAAAATCCAAAGGCGATGATGAAGATTGGTTGCATGTGCCCAAGAATCACTGCGTTGATCACCGGAACTTGCGATAAGGCGAAGAAGTACATGAAATCTGCGACAAGTGTTCCGACGATTGCGATGTAAATGAGGGGTGAAAGCTGTTGTCTTGTCACTTTCAAGGGAGATTTCCTTGTGAGTACAATGTAGAGGAACGCGGTGAGTGCAGCAACAATCGCTCGTATTGCTGAAGTATGGAGAAAATCTGAGTTTTCATAGGAAATTTTTGCGAGTATCGGTTCTATCGCCCACATGATGCTGGCGAGCAGTATCGTTACAACGCCAATGCGTTTTGTGTTCACAAGTGATGTTAAAAGGAACGGAGCTTAAATTGTTTTTTCCAATCCATATACAAAAAATGCAGTGTCACGGATGTTTCTCTTTCTTTAATTTTTTCCCGACTGTAAAAGCGATATGTAAGATTAAAAGGATGATCAGAGGTATGATAAGATTGGAATGAATTTGAAAGGATGTTAGTTTAGATAATGTACCACCTGTGAGGGATTCAATAATCTGGTAATTGGAGATGCCAAATCCGGTGATGATGAAGATGATGATGACCACGGTGAGGAGTACATGGGTGAGTGTTTTCATGACCTTGAGGGTATTCATGGCGTTCACTTTCCAAAGAAGCTTTCGTTAAGATCACCACTGTTTGAGTATCCTCTATTCT
Source organism: uncultured Thermoplasmatales archaeon (assembly GCA_964353435.1). Classification (GTDB taxonomy): domain Archaea; phylum Thermoplasmatota; class E2; order DHVEG-1; family DHVEG-1; genus SM1-50. The sequence goes on from CAYGVY010000033.1 coordinate 7,668, forward strand.
CCCAATATCCCTTATAATTGAGATTGTCTGAGAGTTCGATTTCGGTGACCCATTTGATCCATTTATATCCCCATTTGCTCTCTGCGACAAGTTGGAAAGGGAACCCGCGTTCGACCGGGAGGGTTGCGTTGTTCATTTTGTACGCAAGCAGGATGTTGTTGTCGGTCGTGTAGTTAATAGGGAAGGATGTGGTGTAGCCGTCATATGCTTTGAAGATAATTATTTTGGCGGATGGGTCTGGTCGTACATCGCTGAGAAGATCTTTTATCAGGAAGCCTTCCCAGAGGATTTTTACGCTCCATCCTTCGACACAGTCCAAGGTGACGACTTTTTTATAGTGTTGGAGGTTATTGATGATGTCATCATAGGAATAGTTTTTTGGTGTGTCAACAAGCCCTGTTATTTTGAGCTGGTAGGTTGATTTGTTGATATTTTGGGGTCCTTTAATGGAGTTTTCCCGAAAGTCGTTGACTGAGGAAAGCTTTTCTCCTTGATATTCACGTATTTCAACTGCATCGAGTTGGATGTTTTGCTGTTCCAGACACCCTGCAAAAGAGACAGTCAGAAGAATCTGTATGCAAAGAAGCAGGAATATGATCGATGATGTGTTTTTCATAGATGTGTTCTCCTTTCTCTTTAATTAACAATTGTTAATATTAGGGATGGAGATGTATTTAATAGTATCGTCTCCTCCGTTCCCTCTACTTTTTTTACAGTACCAGGGTAAAGATGGTAAATGATTGAACCGAGAGGAAATCAAACGAAGCAGATACCGTGTAGCCTGCCTTGTTCATTTCTTCAACGATTATTTCTTGCGGAACGTTATGGCCGCAGCGCCGATGAAAACTAAGAAAGGAGCCATGACGAGAATATTCTATGATAGATACTCGTGCGGATGGGGACAACAGGTGTTTTACCTGCGTGAAGTACTGAACGCGGTTTTGTAAATGATGGTACACATTGCGAACGAAAACAAGATCAACCGAATGGTGCGGAATTAGGATGGACTCTTCAGTCGCCAGGGCTGTTTTAATGTTTGTAAGTCCATTTTCAGCTGCTTGGCTGTTGATATACTCAAGGAAATCTTCATTGGTATCAATAGCATAAACTGTTCCTTTGTCTCCGACAAGATGGGAAAATAGAAACGTAAAGAATCCTCCGCCTGATCCGATATCTGCAATGGTTTGCCCTGGTTGAATGTTCAAGGTCTTAAGAATTTCATCAGCTCTGCTTTGTTTCCGTGAAGCTTTTCTGTTGAACATTTTTGCTTTGGAATCTTTCCCCATACTATCTCATCTTGTTTTTCTAAGATGTGGTGTTCATGATATAATCTTTGCTTTCATGTAAAAAATATTATTTGAAATCAGATCACTATATACTGATTGGGAAAAAAATATTTATGATTCAACCTTTCCTCCTTATGAACATAATATTGTCATTCGACACCGTATTTTGTCGGGAAGAATCTCGTACGTTCATTCCATAAATTATTTAATTACTTCATCTGCTTCTTGATCTCTATGTCTGAACAAAAGAACCTCTTTGAAGATGGGTTGGAACAACATCCATTAGGGCGGGTGATTATCGGAAATCTGGCTATGCTCATCTGGTTTGCTCTGGGGGCTCTTTCATGCTGGTATTTTTACCCAATCCTTGGACTGGTATACCTTATTGTTGCTGTTGTTCTGGTGTATGTTGTACTCCGCAAATTGGTTTGTGTGAACTGTTACTATTATGATAAATGGTGTGGCCTTGGCTGGGGGAAACTGTGTGCCATCATGTTCAAAAAAGGTAAATTAGAAGAATTTCCGACAAGCATTGGATTGAAACTTGCACCAGCTACCTATGGTCTCTTGATGATTATTCCATTGGTCTTGCTTATCGTCTCAATTATTCAAGGTTTTTCTTGGTATAAGATCCTCGTATTGATCCTGTTACTACTTGTTTCATTGTACAGCGGTGGAGTTGGTAGAAAAGTTGCTTGTGCACACTGTAAAATGAATGAGATCTGCCCGGGAAGCGCGGTGAAAAAGAAAAAAGAATGAAGATTATTTTACCGATATGCATTAAAAAACTTAAAATGAATTCTTTTTACAGTTTTGTCCAAAGGTCGATAAACCCATTTAACGCTTCATCAAGAATTCCAGATTGATAGGCGATTAATATCTGACTGATTCTGTTTTCATCTTTGATTCTATAAATCATTTCTTTTTCTCTTTTTATGTTTATCACGATATTCGCTTTGATTAGTTTCTTCAGGTGAAATGAGAGAGCTCCTTTTGTGAAATGAAACTCAGCGAGGGTCTCTTTGAAACTTGACTCAGGATGTAACAGAAGAAAGATGATAATTCTTCGCGGCGTTCTCATTTTTATAAATGACAAGATTTCTCTGTCGAAATAGTTAACCTCGTTTTTTACAAAATATCGTTTTCTCCGTCCATCATCATGCGATGAAATCAGATCTGCTTTTTCAAGTTGTTGAAGATGATATTGTAAATCCCCCATAGTTAAAGAAAGTGTTTTTTCCATTTCTCTTATATAGGTTCCAGGGTACTTAGAGATTTGATGAAAAATCATTTTTCGTCTGGATAAGTTAAGCAGTTCATGATCCATTCCAGACACCTATCGTTTCAAGATGGAGAGATAGAAGAAAATTAATGAAA
>CAYGVY010000034.1:0-10253 GCA_964353435.1 uncultured Thermoplasmatales archaeon
GAGTGATCAAATACGTTTTACAGGTCTCATAGATAAGCTCTGAGATTTCTCGCATCGATTTATGAACCGGGAGGTTTTTTACACGAAGATAGTTAAATAAACCAAAGGCAAGTCCCAGTAAACATACAATGAGACCAATTCCCAGGAGTAATCTTGCGTTTATTCCAAAAAACTCAACTGTGCTTAAATCTGGGACTATTAGGCTTGCTTCTCCACCGGTTTCCGCCGCAAGACTTGTCGGGACAATAAGCACGAGAAGCCCTGCAATCATCATCATAACAGATACGACTCGTATGATCCGTCGTCGTGATTTATTCACATGTGTTTCATTGCATTGTTCTGAATTTGTTATGTTTTCCATAGATAAATACACTCCACCACTGCAATAATTGTATCCCCGAACCAGTATTTTCTATTTTAATATGTCGTTTCTATAACGCTCCTATAGTCAAGGAGCGACCTTACAGCTCCCCTAACTTGTTTGGTTTGCGTTAATATTACCGTTTCCTGAAATTACTTTCTACTTCAACATAGAACAAATGATTCAACGTAAAACTCTCCGGTATTGTTCATAAAAAGGATCGCATTATACAAGCGGTGCAGAAATTTTTAATAGTCAGGGAGATTACCTTTCACCTAGATTCGATAACGAGGAATATTTTATGACAAAGGGTCTTTCGAAATCGTTTAAAAAAGCACTCTGGGTGTACCATATGAACTCTGGTTCGTGCAACGGTTGCGATATCGAAATCCTTGCTGCTCTGTGTCCTCGTTATGATCTTGAACGATTTGGTATAAGACTTGTTGGTTCCCCTCGACATGCAGATGTGTTGTTGATTACTGGACCGGTGACACGACAGATGGAGGGTAAAGTCCAACGGGTCTACAAGCAAATACCTGATCCGAAAGCAGTAATCTGTGTCGGAAACTGCGGCAACACCGGAGACGTGTTCTTTGAATCCTATAACCTCGTCGGTCCTGTCGACCAGGTCATCCCTGTTGACGTTTATATCATTGGATGTCCTCCACGACCAGAAAACATCATCAATGGAATTGTAAAAGCATGGATGAAACTCGAAAAATTAGAGGTAAAAACATGACACAAAAACAGCGGCTAACCCCTGAGGAACTCATCCAATCAATAAAAGACATGTTCACTACTGATATCCAGGATGCTCGGATAGAAAAACGAACCATGGGAAAAAAGAAAACAGAATTTTATCATCTCTGGATACGACTCGATAGAACCATATTCAAAGAAGCAGTAAGGCACCTCCATAGTTTTGATTCGGCGCTGCATTTTGCTGTCTCCTCTGGCTACGACCTTGATAATACCATTGAACTGGTCTATTCCTTCTCACTCTACCACGGAGAAAGACATCGGGAAATATCCGTGAATCTCACGGTTGCTCTCCCAAAATCAGACCCAACAATTGAAACAATTACTGATATCATCCCTGGTTCTTTGATCTCTGAGCAAGAAAAACAAGAAATGCTTGGAGTCATGGTAAAAAACATTCCGAAAAACACACGAGTGTTCATCGCAGATGATTTTCAAAAAGGAGTGTACCCCTGGCGACGTGATGAAACCGGACCAAAAAAACTCATTCGCAACCTTCATAAGGAGAAAATATGAAGATCACAGGAAAAACAACCTACCAACTTCCCATTGGTCCAATTCACCCCGCGTTAAAAGAACCAGTGATGTTTGAGTTTGAGGTCGACGGGGAACGCATTGTGAATGTTAATGTTCGACTTGGTTTTGTTCACCGCGGCGTAGAATGGACCGCGACCCAGAGAAATCCTATTCAAATTTTGTATCTCGCAGAGCGCATCTGCGGGATCTGTTCGTACTGCCACCCAATGGCATTTAGCCTAGCAGTGGAACATGCTGCAGGAATCGAGGTCCCAGAGCGTGCAGATTATCTTCGGGTGATCCATGGAGAACTTGAACGTATCTGTTCTCATATCCTCTGGGCTGGTGTCGCAGCTCATGAGATCGGCTTTGACTCAGTTTTATTCTTGACATGGCAGATGCGAGAAAAAGGAGTAGACCTCACTGAGTATCTCACAGGAAACCGGATCACCAAAGGAATTACTATGATCGGCGGCGTTAGACGGGATATCACACCTGATATGCACCCGAAGATTCAGGAGACCTTACAGTATTACAAAAAAAATTTAAAAAAACTTCAACAGGTGTTCTTAGATGATAAGACATTTCAGATGCGTTGCAAAGACTGCGGGGTATTATCCAAAGAAGATGCGATAAAGCTCTGTGCAGTCGGACCTACCGCTCGTGCATCAGGGGTGAAAAAAGATGTTCGCCTTGACCAAGGATATTTCGCGTATAGTGACCTTGATTTTAACTACATCATCCCTGATATTCACACAGGAGAAGTACATGGTGACGTATACGATCGGATCGTTGTTCGTCTCCTAGAAATTCAACAATCGATAGCATTAATTGAGCAATGCCTCAATCAAATGCCTGCTGGCCCTATTGTCTCTGAGCCGAAAATTGTAAAACTTCTTACGACCTTGAAGAACGCGACCGGTGAAGGAATCGGACGGATGGAGGCACCACGCGGGGAAGTCTTCCATTACGTGAAACTGACCGCTCAGGATGCTCCCTATGCATGGAAGGTACGTGCGCCAACATACAACAACATCCTTCCCTGGATCCCCATGCTTATCAATCAGCAGATTGCGGACATCCCGATCGTTGCGGCGTCCACCGACCCGTGTATGTCATGTACCAACAGAGTAACGATCGTAAAAAACCAGGGCACCTCATTCTTGGATAAGGAAGATTTACATAGGATGAGTATACAAAAAACACGGAGGCTTCAACTATGAGATTCCCGATGATTCTTCAGTTGCTTAGGCAGTTATTTAAAAAACCGCATACGAACAAATTCCCTACGAAATATACGCCGTCGTCATACACCAGGTTTTTTGCTGATGTTCACGATGGGAAAAAAACCATGGGCGTACCAGTAGAAACACCCCCCGGGTTCCGAGGTAAAATCCAGTATGAGAAAGACAAATGCATTGGTTGCCAGCTCTGCCTGAAAGTCTGTCCCTCTGAAGCAATCGAGTTTAAAGCTGAAGAAAAGAAGATAAAGATATTTCTTGCACGATGCACGTTTTGCTCGCAATGTAACGACGTCTGCCCGGTGAATTGCCTGAGTATGAGCAATGAATTTTTACTTGCAGATACTGACAAATATGCAACTGATTTGATTGTTGAATAACTATTGCTAAATTTCTAAAAAAATATCTGCGTCACTAGCTCGTTTACATTTTATTAATTATAAATAAAAAATAAAATATACTTCACATATCTATTCTCATTTTGCTGATGACATCCTTAAAAAAAACAACAAGTTTAAAAAAACAATATGTTTATGATTCTCTTATTAATTAATAAGTAAATAAATACAGGGAGGCAATCATGAAAAGATATGTTATCACAACCATCGTCTGTTTCATCATCTATCTTTTATTGACAACAGGTAGTGGAACTGACGTGCTGGGACTCTGGAGCTATATCGAGATGCTGTTCGGTCTCTTATTATCAATGATTGTCGGATATGCTGCACGGACCCTGTTTATCAAAGACAATTTCAGAATGCTGAACCCTGTTCGGTGGTTCTTCTTTCTTGCGTATCTTATAGGACCATTTTTCATCGCTCTTGCCAAAGCAAACCTTGACGTTGCTTACCGTGTCATCACAGGAAAGATCAACCCAGGTATTGTGAAAATTTCCCCCGGCATCCATACCGATCTCGGTATTACCCTGCTTGCTAATTCAATTACACTCACCCCGGGTACGTTAAGTGTTGATATCGACGAAGAGACCAACGACCTTTATATTCACTGGATCAACGTCGACAAAAAAGCCTTAGAAAAAAAACCTGTTGATTGTAAATTCATCTGCGGGAATTTCCCTCAATGGATACGGAGGATTGCAGAATGATTGACCTTTTGACAACATATTTGTTTGTCGTCATTGCATTGATCCTCTGTAGCATCCTTGCCTTAATTCGGGTGATACGCGGACCAACCGCACCTGACCGTGTTGTCGGCGTTGACACAATCAATACAATGGTGATTGTTGGCATGATCGCCTTTGGCATCGCATACCGGGAAGTCATTTACATTGATGTCGCCATTGTCTATGCGCTCCTCTCGTTCATCTCAACTTTATTTATTGCCAGATACCTTGAGGGAGGCGAGTTCTAAGTGATTTTTGACATCATCATCTACCTATTCATCGGGATCGGCATCTTTTTCAATCTTCTCGCAGGCATTGGGCTTCTCCGATTCCCTGATGTCTATACCCGGTTACATGCAGGAACAAAATGCACAACATTTGGCTCTCTTTTCCTTATCGGGTCTGTCATCCTCATTGGTTTGAAACTATGGTGGGAAAAAGATACCAACGGGTCAGTACTTGCGATTCATTCTACGATCGCGTTGATCGCTATTCTGTTGACAAACCCGGTTGGCGCCCATGCGATCGCCCGCGCTGCGCATCGTAGTGGAATTCAACCAGCAAGAGCAGTCATTGATGAACTCCAAACAAAACCAGTAGAAAAAAATGAAGAAAAAAAAGGAGGAGACTAAATGGGCCTGGAGTTTCTTATCGCAAACATTCTTGTCCTGATTCTTACGGTCGTCGCATCCCTTGTTGCTGTGCTGCTTCGTGATCTTCTTGCTGCTGCGGTTGCTATGGCAGCAATGAGCCTCCTGCTCTCTTTGGAATTTTTTATTCTTCAAGCACCTGATGTTGCAATAGCACAGGCTGGTGTAGGAGCCTGTCTTTCGACTGCTATTGTCATCATCGCCATCAAAGGAACAAAACGCACGGAGGATGAATAATAATGGAGAAGCGAACTATCGTGGCTGTTCTTGTTTTTGCAATTGTTGCTGTCTTCTTTTTCTTCAGTATCTTCCTGATTCATCCTTTTGGCCAACCCGGTCAGGTAAACATGGATGATCATATCATTGCAAACACCCAAAATGAGACCGGAACAAACAATGGGGTAACATCGGTTGTTTTTGATTATCGTGGCTTTGATACTCTCGGAGAGGCGACGATTTTATTTGCAGCGGTTGCCGGGGTGTTGATGATCTTTCGGAGGGTAAAACAATGAGCGGTATGTCAAAGATTGTGAAAACCTCGGTCAACATCCTGTTTCCGCTCACGATGATTTTCGGGCTTTATGTGATTGCCCATGGTCATCTCACACCCGGTGGAGGTTTCCAAGGTGGTGCGATCGTTGCATCCGGATGTGCCATGATTGTTGTTGCATATGGCTCAAAGTGGGTTTTTAAACAGATAAAAGAAAAACGATTATCCTCGTTTGAAAGCATCGGTGGGGTCGGTTTCATCACTGTAGCGTTATTGGGTCTTGTGTTTAGCACTGTGTTTTTCGGTAATTTCCTTGCCGGCTCCAACCTCCTCTTTGGTACGACACCAGCAACTGGGTCAACCAGCGCTGATTTCTCCACCGGTGGAGTCCTGCCGCTAATGAATTTTGCTGTAGGAGTCAAGGTGATAGCTGGATTATTCGTCATTGTGTTAGTCATGGCGTACGCCAGTAGTGTTAAGGAGTGGGGCACATGATTGAATATATACCTTTTATCGCAGTCGTAACCATGATATTCATTGGGTTGTACGCTGTATTATTCCGTAGGAATCTGATTAAAGTCGTCATCGGCATTACAATTATTGAAAGTGGAGTGAATCTTTTTTTAATCACATTAGGGTATCGTGAAGGCGGAGTCGCACCGATATTTACAAGCTTACCTCCAGGAACAACGTATCCAGCGGGAATGGTGCTTCCCGTACCTCAGGCATTAACCCTCACCAGTATTGTGATAGGTGTCGCGGTTCTTGCGTTGATGCTATCGCTGATTATGCATATTTATAGGAAGTATGGCACGCTGGATGTTCGAAAGATTCGGAGGTTGAAAGAATGAACATCATCGATGTTCTTATCGAGCAGTCTCCTGCTTTGATTATTGCGATTCCGTTGCTTGGCGCATTTCTCATGCCGCTGGTCAGTCGTATAAACAGCACAGTACGAAATATTTTTGGTTTGCTCGTGTTGTGTCTTACCGGGTTTTTTGTTGGGATGCTCGCATCTGATGTGCTTGCCAATGGTCCTCGTCTCTACATTTTCGGTGCAAAGGACCTTGCGGTCCCCATGGTTCGTATCCTTTTTGAAGTTGATAGTATGAGCATTTTTATGGCTTTTATCACGATGGTTCTTGCGTTCATCGCAATGATTTATTCATGGTCGTTTATGAAAGATCATGACGGGTTAGATAAGTACTACACTCTCGTTTTATTGTTGATTACGAGTACTCTTGGGATGGAGCTGACTGGTGATATCTTCAACTTTTTCGTATTTTTAGAAATCTCATGTATCACCTCATGTGCACTCATTGCATTTTGGATTTCAGAAGGCGAGGCGTTGGAAGCTGCGTTTAAGTATATTGTCGTGAGTGCGATCGGCGCACTTTTTGTTCTATTTGCCATCGGACTGCTTTATGCACAATATAACGCGTTGAATATCGCGACGCTTGCAAACGTACTCAAGTACACGTTTTTGGATAAAATCATTTTAGTATTGTTACTTGTGGTTCTGGGGATGAAAGCAGGGCTTGTGCCTATGCATATGTGGCTCCCTGATTCGTATGGAAGGGCGCCTCCCTCAGTCACACTTATCATCATGGGTGCGACACTTGCAAGTTTCTATGGTGTGCTTCGCGTTATTTTCACGCTGTATGGAAACGTCTTATCAACAACGATGAGATTTTCCATTCCTCTGAATGTCCTGGTTGGGTGGATTCTTATCACACTTGCAATTATCTCGATCATTGTCGGCGTTGCGATGGCATTGGTACAATCTGATTTCATGCGGCTCATTGGATTTAGCGCGGTCGCAGAGGTCGGGTACATGTTTCTTGCAATCGGAGCAGGAATTGCTGCATTAGGTACCCCGTACGCGATAACAGCGTTACAAGGCGGTATCCTGCATCTGTTAAACGACGCGTTGGATATCGGACTTTTGTTCTTGGTTGCTGGTGCGGTCTATTATGTCACAAAAAAACGATCTTTGGATGACATTAGTGGTCTGGCCAGGAATATGAAATACACCACGGTCTTTTTCGTCATCGGGCTTCTCGCGGTTGCAGGCATGCCGCCTTTGAATGGATTTGCATCAAAATTTCTCATCTATGAGTCGGTCTATCAACTGAATCCAATCCTTTCAATCGTCGCGATCTTATGCAGCATCTTGATGCTTGCTGTTTTTGTAAAAGTGTTGTACGCGGTGTTCATGGGGCCGGAACTTCCTGCGTTTAAAAGCGTTACAGAAGCACCAAAAAGTATGTTGCTTGCGATGGGTCTTGTTGCTTCACTGGCGATTTTTATCGGGTTGTTTCCCAATCTTGTCATTGATGCTCTTGTGAAACCAGCAGCAGACGCGTTGGTGAACCATGCGCAATATATTGGTACGGTTGTTGGAGGGATTTAACGATGTTTTCTCTTGAGAGTGGTAGTGGTTTTTGGAATCCTATCCTCTGGATTCTCATTTTCTTTATTGCGTTTCTCCTTTTTTATGGGATTCGAGGATTTGGGAAGAGCACCTATAAAAAAGATACGGATCAGACGAAAGCATTTCTCTCCGGGAATGAGGAATTCTCACCAGAGGAGATGCATGTCAAAGCAAGTAACTTATACTGGGGGTTTACCACTAGTATGAAAACCGTGTATACTGAATTACGAAAGATGCATACGGGAAACGCAAGCGATTACGTTCTTTGGTTTGTCATTATCTTGGCATGCCTCTTTCTCATCATAGGAGTGATGTAAATGGACATCCTCGGACTCTCTGAGCTTTTGGTGCGAATCATCCTTGGGACACTTGGTCTGGCTACGTTTGGCATTATCTTCGGTCTTTTCTACAAAGGTATTGATCGTAAGCTCTCTGCCCATATGCAAGGTCGTATCGGTCCCCCATTCAGACAACCATTCAGAGATGTTGCGAAATTATTTACAAAAGAAAACATCATCCCGGATCATGCAATCCCATGGATATTCAATCTCATCCCGCTCATTGGACTGATTGCCACCATCTCAATTCTTCTGTATCTCCCTCTTGGTGGATTCCCGCCACTTTTTGCATCAGGTGGAGATTTGATTGTGATCCTTTACCTCTTGATTATACCCTCTCTTGCCCTGGTCATCGGTGGTTTTTCCTCAGGTTCGCCGTACGCAATTATCGGTGCTCAACGAGAAATGGCTACTATGATAGCCTATGAATTCCCTCTAGCGGTTCTTATTATCACTGTCGCATGGAACTTACTCCAAAAAGGAATCACCAATGTCTTTTCGTTTTCTACGATTGCTGCAGCACCTGTCTGGAATCAGGTCGCTGGACCACTTGGATTTATCGGATTTGGAATCTTGCTGGTTGTTCTTCTTCTGGTAACACCAGCGGAGCTTTCCAAGATACCATTTGATTCACCAGAAGCAGAAACAGAACTCGCGGGAGGACTGCTTGTGGAATATTCAGGGAGAAACCTTGCGATGTACTATCTCACCGACGGGGTAAAAACAGTGGTGATGGCGTCAATAATTGTCGCATTATTCTTCCCGTATAATCTCTCTGCTTTTATCGGTCTGGGTAGCTATACTGGCATCATCATTGATGTTTTGTTCTATCTTTTAAAAGTTTTTCTTGTGATCTTGTTCTCTGTTACCTTGATTCGCGTTGCGATCGCGCGACTGAAAATCGATCAAATCGTGTACACCTACTGGATTCCACTCACGCTGGCAAGTCTGGTCGGATTGATTCTTGTTATGTGGGATAAAAATATTGTACAGTTGTTCAGTTAAAGATAAACTGATCGATGATACTAGTTTTTATTGAACATACAGATAATAAGATATCGTTTCATTGAGATAACTTTTGCAGAAGACCTTACATCCCCCAGAATTTATTTGTCTTGCGTTTAATATCAATGATCTTATTGAGAACGTCTTTCTCATCTTCATTAAGGACGTCCATAAGTTTCAGTTTTTTCGCATCACTCTCTGGAAGATCGGTAAAAAGAATATCTCCTCCTTTTATCTGTCTGCCCACCGTAACACCTTCAATGGAGATAGCTACCTCTGCTCCCTGAAGCGCCTCAGATATTGCTTTATTTTCTAACTGCATGCCCTTGATGTGTCCAACGATTTTTCCATCTTGATCAATAAGTCTCATATCCACTTTAATTCGTCCACCAAGAACCCTTACTCCGATAACTGCAGGATGACTTATCCGGAACACGTACTCTGGTAAGAACTTAATCATGCCTGGGTGTGTGTAATCCTCCCTACGTTTCTTCTCCAGTTCCTCTTTCTTCCTTGCCAACCATACATCATAGTTCTCGATAATTGTATAGATGACATCTTCGTTAAAAACGGTGACCTCTGTGTTTAAAAGTTCTTCTTTTGCTTCAGGTAGTATCTTTACATTAAACGCAAAAATGATTCGTTCCAAGGGATTATTTAACGCAGATGTTTCCATGATATCTCGTCGGGAAATATTCCCGATTTCTACTTTACGGATATTGATGCCGTGCTCTTGAGATTCTTTTACCAGAGCTTCGAGAGAGCCGATCGTATCTGCTTTAATAAACAGACCATCTTTATCAAGTTCGATATTAACTTGAGATTGACTTTTAATTTCCTGGATGAGCTCTGCCTTATCACCATGCACTACACGCAGTGGTGCACCAGGGACGACGAGGTCAAGATTCGGAGCAGAAATTTTAATACCGCAGGCAGCATGAACCTCTTTGACGCTTTCGAATTGTTCCCGTGGATCACGGATTTCATCCATTGGTTTTGGTTTGAGTAACGCTTTTATTTTTGTAACCAGTGGTTCGTTTTGTGTTCCAAAGATGATAGTGTCTTCTTTTTTGAGGATGCCACTGTAAATGATAGCGTCTACGGTTGTTCCTAATCCAATGTCTTCTTTAACTTCAAGAACAGTCCCTTTGCCTGCACCTGTTTCACTTGTAAGTTGATCTTCGAGGAATCGTTGTGCTAATCCAACGAGAACCATAAGCAACTCCGGTACACCTTCACCAGTTTTTGCAGATACAGGCATGATAGGGATACTTTTACGGAAATCTTTAATGTTAAAGTACAAGTCTGATTCAAAGCCTTTATCATAGATGGTTCC